>JAEUIL010000812.1 GCA_016794255.1 Planctomycetaceae bacterium
CTGTCGAACGAACCGCTTCAACAACAATCGCTTTCAATGCTGACATCACTAACCAGACGCGCCCTGAGCAATCATACGGCTCAGCTCTGCGAGTGCGGCGGCAATGCTAGCTTGAATCGCCATTGACCCAGGCTAGTTTGCGCGATATTCCACACAGCCCGAATTTTGACTCAAGTTCCGACTGTGTGACTTCCGACCCTTATCTGTTTGGCGGCGGGATACTCCCTTGCGTAGATCGTTGCCTATCGTCGCTCGCAGTTCGGCATGGCTTGCCGTGGCGATCGTCGTTTGGGCACACGCCGCAGTCGCCGACGCACAACGGGTCATCTTTCCGTCGCAAACGACAATCGCCGCCCCGACGCAGCCGTTCTCGGCTCAACCCAGTTTTCTCGGCGCACCTGCCACGGCCCAGGCACCGGCCAACTACACGACGCCGTTCAACTATTCCGCGCCGGGTTCGACGATCCCCGCCACGCCGCAACCGACATTGCAGCCTTCGATCCCCGCGGTCCGTCCCTGGGATCCGTATGCCGATCCCGGCGTGCTCAATCAGCCGATCTACCCTCCCGCGCAAGTCCCCACGCCCGGCGCGCCGGTGAGTCCGTATGCCTACGGGGCTCAGCCGTACGGCGCTCAACCCTATGGTGCCCCGGCCCAAGGGCCCTTTGGCCAAGTGCCGCAGTACATCGAAGGTGCGTATCGCGAAACGGTGCGTCTGCTACAGGCCCTGCGCGCACAACACACGTGGATCGCCGGCGACAATGGCTTCGATGAGTTTGACATCAATACGACTGAGTTATCCGCGTCGTTCGCCGTGCCGATCGGTCAAATCCAAGGGCCGTTGTTAATCACGCCGCGATTCAATTTCCATTGGTGGGCCGGTCCGCAGTCCGGAGCGATTGTCCCGCCGCGTGATCTGCCGAGTCGCGTCTACGATGCGTTTCTGGAGACGTCGTGGCGACCGCAGTTTAATCCCAACTTTGGCGCCGATCTGGCGGTTGCGGTGGGTGTGTTTAGCGACTTCAAGTACACCGACAAAAACACGCTGCGCGTGATGGGCCGCGGCTTGGGTTTGATCACGCTGACGCCGAACGCCCAAATGGCCATCGGTGTGTGGTACATCAATCGCGATCGGGTCAAACTGTTGCCCGCCGGCGGTTTTATCTTTCGGCCGAATCCCGACACGACGTACGAGTTACTCTTTCCCAATCCAAGTGTCACGCAGCGACTCACGACCTACGGCTCGACTGAAATCTTCGGTCGAGTGGCAGGCGAGTACGGCGGCGGTCAGTGGACCATCACGCACGACGATGGCTCACGCGATGTCGTGAACTACAACGATATGCGAATCATTTTCGGCATCGAGGGTGTGCAGGCCAATCGGTTCCGCGCGAGTTTCGACATCGGGTATGTGTTCAATCGCGAGATCCTGCTCCGCAATCAAGTGCCGATCACCGAGCCCAACGACAGCGTGCTGGTGCGGTTGGGATTGCAATACTAGCTTGGCGAGCCACGGTGAACGTATGAGCCGCGGAAGTCGAGCCACGCACGGATTCGTCACGCCAGTCGGTCGCGCACTGCTGACGCTTCTATGCACGTTGCTGTGGCTCGTCGTGCCCGGACTGCTCGGCGCTCAAACGCCGCGTGTCGAGGTGGGACCAACGGTCCTGCCGCTCAACGCGCCAGCTTACGAACTGCACGAGCCGCAGCAGTACTTTTACGAAGGCCAAGTGCCAACAACCGACGGAGCGTTCGAGTTGGCGGGCAAGCCCGAGTGGTTGCAAGAGTTCTATTTCGATTGGAACACGATCTACGGTCGGCAAGGGGCCACGATGGGCGAGGTGGAACTGGCCACCCAAGCCACGTTTGCCGTTCCGTGGCATGTGCTCGGTTCGCCGTGGCTCGTCACACCACACTTCGGCGTGCATCTGCTCCAGGGACCCGATGTGACCGACATGCCCGGCCATGTGTTTGATGTCTCAGTCGGGTTTGGTCGCGTGTTGCAGCTCTCGCCGTTGTGGCATCTCGAGACGGGTTACGGAGTCGGTTACTACAGCGACTTCGACCAAGGCCGGTCCGAAGCGTTGCGACCGATCGGTCAGTTAATCGCGTACCGCAATCTGAGCACGACCTGGCAATTGGCGCTGGGAGCCACGTATCTCGGACGTTACGACTATCCCGTGCTGCCGGTTGCCGGTTTGATTTGGGCCCCGGACGATCGCACGTGTGTGAAGCTCGTGTTTCCGTCGCCCCGATTTGAGCGTCGGTTGGTGTTGCCGGCGCAGGCGGAAGAGTTCTTGGCCTCACCGCTGGCGAACCGCTTGGGATTATCGCCGCAGGACGAGCATTGGTGGTATCTGCGCGGCGATTTGGGGGGCAATACGTACGCGATTCGTCGAGCCGACGGCCGTTCCGACATGGTCACGATCCGCGACTTTCGCTTCGCCCTTGGCTACGAACGTCGCGGTGTGCTAGGCTTTGTGTCACGGAGCGAGATTGGCATCGCCTTTGGACGCGATCTAAAGTACTCCAGCGACCCCACTCATTACACCTTGACCGACTCGCTCATGTTCCGCTCGGAGTACGCGTTCTGACGCTGGGCTCGCAATGGCAAAGTTCACCGGGTCGTTAGTCTCTTACCCAGCGCGGGTCACGATTGTGTGGTTCGCCGCGC
>JAEUIL010000915.1 GCA_016794255.1 Planctomycetaceae bacterium
CCACTAGCGACTATGCCGTTCAGTTGTTTCAGCACTTATCGAGCACGACATTCGTTGAGATGAAGGCATCCCTCCCCTTGAAAATCTCGCACCCAGCACGACACGCCGAAGACGCAGCGTCAGAAGCCCCTCCTAATGTGGGTCAAAACTTTATGCCGGGTCGCGATCAGATGATTGCCCAAGTTAAAAGCGGGTGATGGGAATCGAACCCACATCGTCGGCTTGGGAAGCCGATGCTTTACCACTAAGCTACACCCGCATGCTGCTCCGTATTCTATCGTGCCCTGAGAGCGGCTCAAGCCAGTTAGACCGGAATTGCTCGAAACCCACGGCTTTACCGGCACGCACCGCGAGATTGTGACCGGTAACTCTTGCTTCGGCCCGGGGCATGGCCGATGATAGTCGCTCCCGCCTGTCGTTGGTTCGACACCTCCTCCCCGCTTGCCGAGGTCCCCGCCGTGATGCGCCTGAGTGTGAATTTGCTAGGGTTTGCTCTCTGTTCTTGGACGTTGCTTGCGCCGGCCGTCGGCGATGATTGGCCCCAGTTCCGCGGTCCGAGCGGACAAGGACACGCCGCGGGCAAAGGTTACCCGCTCACTTGGAGCGAAACCGAGAATGTCACCTGGAAGACACCGCTGCCGGGATTGGGTTGGTCGTCGCCGTCGATCGTCGGCAATCAGATCTGGGTCACCAGCGGCGTCGACGAAGGCAAGAGCCTGCACGCAATCTGCGTCGACCGCACCTCGGGCAAGGTCGTGCATGATGTCGAAGTCTTCACCAAGGAAGAGCCCGGCAAGATTCACAAGAAGAACAGTCACGCCTCGCCGTCGGCCTTGATCGAGGGCAATCGCGTGTTCGTCCACTACGGTGCTCACGGCACGGCGTGTCTGTCGACCGACGGCAAGATCGTGTGGAAGACGGTGCTCGAATACGATCATCGCCACGGACCGTCGGGCTCGCCCGTGTTGTACAAGAATCTGCTCATCATCAACTGCGACGGCTTCGAGACGCAGTACGTGGTCGCGCTCAACAAAGAGAATGGCGAGATCGCGTGGAAAACGCCGCGCAAGGCCCGGCATGCGTACTCGACGCCCGAAATCATTCAAGTCGACGGTCACGACGAACTGATGAGCATCGGCGCCGACGCCGCGATCGCCTACGAGCCGCTGACCGGCAAAGAGATCTGGCGGGTTACGTACAAGGGTTATTCAAACGTCCCGCGGCCGGTCGTGGGTCACGGCCTCGTGTTTCTCGGCACCGGTTACGACAGCCCCACGCTGATCGCGGTCAAGCTCGGCGGCAAGGGTGACGTTACCGAATCGCACATCGCCTGGAAGCAAGAGAAAGCCGCGCCGCTGAATCCGTCGCCGGTGCTGGTGGGCGATCTGCTGTACATGGTCAGCGACAACGGCATCGGCACCTGTGTCGAGGCCAAAACCGGCGAAAAAGTGTGGCAAGAACGGCTCGGCGGCAACTACTCGGCCTCGCTCGTGCATGCCGAGGGCCGGATCTATTTCACCGACGAGGATGGCAAGACGATCGTCGCCGCGACCGGCAAGGAGTTTAAGGAGTTGGCCAAGAACCAGCTCGAAGGGCGCACGTTGGCCACGCCGACATTCGTCGATGGCGTGATCTTTCTGCGCACCGACACGCATCTGTACCGCCTCGAGACCAAACGCCAGTAACCGCGGCGGCAACCGCCGACCACGGCGCGAGTAGCACCCTATGCAAAGCAAAGCGACGACGGTAGCCGCCTACTTGGCCGAACTGCCCGCGGAACGGCGACAAGCGATCGAGGCGGTGCGCAAGGTCATTCTGAAGAATCTCGACAAGAACTATCGAGAGGTCATGTCCTACGGCATGATCGGCTATGTCGTGCCGCACAGCGTGTATCAGCCCGGTTATCACTGCGATCCGAAGCTGCCGCTGCCCTTCGCGGGCTTGGCTTCGCAGAAGAACTACATGTCGGTCTATTTGATGTCGGTCTACAGCGGCGAAGAGAAATGGTTCCGCGAGCAATGGGCTCGCACGGGCAAGAAGCTCGACATGGGCAAGTGCTGCATTCGCTTCAAGAAGCTCGACGACGTGGCGCTCGACGTGATCGGCGAGGCGATTCGACGCGTGCCGGCACAGCGGTGGATCGAACTGTACGAGACCGTGTTCAAGCACGCCCGCAAGAAGTCCGCGACGAAGAAAGCGGTGAAGAAGTCTGCCGCGCCGAAAGCTCGCAAAGCGGCGAAGAAGTCGGCCAAACGGGGCAAGTAACCAGGCCGACGCGATTCTTATCCCAACAGAATGCCCGCGATCAGGCCGGTGGCCACGACGGTCTCGACGAGTCCCATCGCTTGCAGCCACCGCGGCTCAGCTTCGGACAGCATCGCTTTGAACTGGTGCGGAAACACGCTCAGCACGAAGCCCTCGGCCAGCAGAATGCACAACGCCGCGACGGTAATCCACTTGGCCGGTTCCATGAGTTGCTCGGTTGTTCACGCAGGCTGCATCAGTTTCCGTCGCCGGACGACACCGTTATAATCGCCGCAGTCGCTCACGCTGACAAGTCGCCCACGCCCGCCTCTCACGCATAGGTTCTGATCACCACGATGGCACAACTCGGAGTCAACATCGATCACGTCGCCACGGTGCGACAAGCGCGTCGCACCTACGAACCGGACCCGATCTGGGCGGCGGCCTTGGCCGAGCTGGGCGGTGCCGACGGCATTACCGTGCATCTGCGTGAAGATCGTCGCCATATTCAAGATCGCGATCTGCGCCTGCTGCGCGAGACGGTGACGGTGAAGTTGAATCTCGAACTGGCGCTGGCCGACGAGGTGCTGGCGATTGCCTGCGACGTGAAGCCGTGTCAGGCGACGATCGTGCCCGAGAACCGGCATGAGGTGACGACCGAAGGCGGCTTGGACGTGCTGGGCAACGAGGCCAAGCTGCAAGCCGCGATTGGCCGGCTCAAGGCGCAGGGGATCGTCGTCAGTCTGTTTCTCGATCCCGACGCGCGGCAGATCGAGACGGGTGCCCGGCTCGGGGCCGATGCGGTCGAATTGCACACCGGCCAATACGCGCTCGCCGCCGGCAAAGCGCAGCAAGCCGAGTTGGTCAAACTCACGCAGGCCGGCAAGCAGATTGTCGATCTGGGCATGGTGCTGCACGCGGGCCACGGTCTGACGTATCGCAACGTGCGGCCCATCGCCACGATCCCCCAGATGTGCGAGCTCAACATCGGTCACAGCATCGTCGCCCGATCGATCATGGTCGGCTTCCAAACCGCCGTGCGCGAGATGAAAGATTTGATCGCGTGAGTTGCCGATGAGCACCAAATTGATCGTCGGTTGCGGTTACCTCGGCCTGCGCGTCGCCGGACGTTGGTTGGCCCAAGGAGACACGGTCTACGCCGTCACTCGCTCATCCGCGCGGGCCGACGAGTGGCGCGGGCTAGGCATTCATCCGCTGATCGCCGATGTCACCGATCCCGCTTCGCTGCGCGATCTGCCCGTGGCCGAGACCGTGTTGTTCGCCGTGGGTTACGATCGCTCGGCCGGCAAAGCGATTGGCGACGTGTATGTCGACGGCTTGCGGCATGTGCTCGACGCCTTGCCGACCGCGACCGGTCGCGTGATCTACATCAGCTCGACAGGCGTGTACGGCGAATGCGACGGCGATTGGGTTGATGAGTCGACCGA
>JAEUIL010000003.1 GCA_016794255.1 Planctomycetaceae bacterium
ACTTGCGGATGCTGGTTGAAAATGCCTTCGACCGGATCGGTGTACAACGGCCCAGCGACGGTCTCGACGCGATGCGCCATCCGGCCGCAGAACCAAAACCGATCGCGCTCGTCGAGATATCCAACGTCACCCAAGCGGTGCCACACTTGATCGCCGTCGGTGATCTTGCCGGTCGCGTTGCTTTCGACGCGAGTCACATACTCGCGGGTCACGACCGGCCCGCGCACAATGAGCTCGCCAATCTCGCCGCGCGGCAACTCAACACTGTCAGCCAACGACTTGATCGGGCCGTCGACGACACGGATCACGCGCCACTCGATCCCCGGAAACTTACTGCCGACACAAGTGCCGGCTCCCGTCGCCCAAGCGGCTCGGGTTTCGCTCAGCACCTCGCGCGCACTGATCGACGCCACGGGCAACGACTCGGTCGCGCCATACGGTGTGTAGATCTCGCCGTCGTCGGCAATCACCGCTTGCATCGTCTCCAACACGCTAGGCGGGATCGGCGCACCGGCCGAGAACACGCGGCGCAGACTGTCGAGCCGTAAGCCACGATCGCGGCAGTAGGGTCCGACGCGATTCCACACTGCGGGCGATGCGAACGACTGTGTCACCTGCCAATCGCGGATCGCCTCGACGAGCTTGGCCGGGTCGGCTTGGGCCGGTCGCGAGGCGTCCATCTCGGGAATCACGGTCGTCATGCCCATCGCGGCGTTGAACAGCCCGAAGAGTGGGAAGCAGGCCAGATCGACACCGCCCGGCTCGATCTTGAAACGAGTTTGCAGTTCGGTGACTTGATGCACAAAGTTGCCATGACGGTACAACACACCCTTGGGTGGACCGGTGCTGCCGGTGGTGAAAATGATCGCGGCAGGATCGTCGAGCTTGGTCGGAGCGATCGATGTCGTCGACCACGGTCCGCCACGAAGTTCGTCGAGCGTCAGACCACCCCAGAACCAACGGCGACCGACGGTGACGTGAAACTTGGCAAGCGGAAAGCGATGCCGCATGACGACGCGCGCGGCATGCACGATCGGCAGCGCGATGAACCCCGCGGGTTCGGCTGCCGCGAGACAGTCGATCAAGTTGCGGCGTCCCATGCCGGGATCGATCAAGATCGAAGTCACGTTCGCCTTGAGCAGACCGAACACAAGCGAAACAAACTCAATGCTGGGGCGCACGAGCAGGGCGAGCCGCGTGCCGGGCTGAACGCCGTGCTCCCGCAAACCACGCGCGATGCGATCGCTGTCTTGATCGAGCTCACGGAACGTGATCGAGCGGTATTGTCGCCGGCCGGCCTGGTAACCGAGCGGCACGACGACCGCCGGACGATCGGGGGCTGCCGCGGCCTGTTGCGCGAGAAACGTGGCGACGTTCGTAGGCAAGGCGTTGAGCGAAGCGTGGTCAGCGGCAGGCAGCACAGAACTTGACACCGTTACTCAAACCAGTGCGGGAACAACTTGTCGACGAGCGCCATCACGGCGAAGAAGCCGAAAAACAACACGCTCCAGATCATGATGCCGAGCCGCCATTTGCTCATGCGAATCTCGCGCGGCAGTTTCCAACCGTTGAGGTACACGAGCAGTCCGCAGTACAAGAACATCACGCCGCCGTTGAGCGCCGAGGTAAGAGCGAACTTGCCCAAGCTGCTTTCGGTGATGTTGAACGAGAGAAACCCGATGCCGCAGATAATCATGCCCCACAGAAACGAGTAGTACAGGCGACTCTCGGTCCAGTAGTGGTTATCGGCCAGCCAATTTACTTTGACGATGTCGGTCGAGATGCGCGACGCGGCGTCCAGCACGCCGAACTCGGTGGTCAAGAAAATCGCCACGCCCATCAGCAGAAACATCACCCGGAAGATGCTGCCCATCTGCGTTTCGACGTGAACCGTTTCGCCCCAAATGAAA
>JAEUIL010000018.1 GCA_016794255.1 Planctomycetaceae bacterium
CCGTGGATATTCACGCCTAAAACATTGCTCATGGGCCGGAAGAGACGCACCGCGATCGACTCGCAATGTTCGGCACTGCCCCACACGCGTCGCTGCTTCCCTTGATCCGCCTAGTCTTGGGTCACCGGGCGTCAGGAAACGCGTGGCATCCGCGGCCCAGCTAAGCTACTCCGTCACCAGTCGCGTGAAGTGATAAAAGATCGGTGCGGCGAAGCAGATCGAGTCGATGCGGTCGAGCACGCCCCAATGGCCCTCAACGAGCGTGCCGTAATCCTTCACGCCGCGGTCGCGTTTGATGGCCGACATCGTTAGTCCGCCGGTGAAGCCGACCGTGGCGATCACACACGAGATCAACGCAGTTTGCCAGACGGTGAACGGTGTGACCCAGAACATCGCGGTGCCGAGCAACGTCGCGCTGGCGATGCCGCTCATCACCCCTTCCCAAGACTTGTTGGGATTGATCGACGGCACGATCGGATGCTTGCCCCAGAGCTTCTCGAAGAGAAACCCAAACGCATCGCCCAGCACCGTGACGAGACAGAAGAAGAACAGCAGCGCCTGATTGTTGGCCGTGCCGTGCAACTCAAGTTCGAGCAAGGCCGTGGCGTGGCTCAGGCAGTAGACACAGATCATCATGCCGGCCTGGATCTTGGCGCAACGTTCGAGATAACGCTTGTAGTCCCCGGCGAGCGCGATTCGGGCCGGCACGAAGAGAAAACCATACACGGGGATCATCACGCTAAACGTCTCAAACGCCAACACACCCCACCGCGGGCTGTCGCTCAGCGCCACGAGCACATACTGCGCCGGCGTGATGAGAAAGAAGACCCAAAACAACGTGCGATGATCGGCGACGCGCGTCGGGGTGAGCGTGATGAACTCGCGCAGCGACCAGAACGACAGCACGCCGAAGAAAATATGCACGGCCGTGTTGCTGGTTGCACACGTCGCGGCGAGCACGGCACACATCAGCCACCAGGCGTGAATGCGGGCGTTGAACTGCTCGACCTGCGCCGGATCGAGGCCTGTGCCGGGCTGTTGTTTCAGCACGCGACCCACGCCCACGGCAATGCTCAACAGCAGCAGGGCACTTCCCATCAACCCATACGTCAACGGTTGCATCGGCTCGACAGTTTTCGACGGTTAAGGTTGAAGAATCAGGGTGCAGTGACCAGTAACGATGCGACGCCGACAAAGCTAATCGTTGCCGCGCAGCCGGATGACTGCGGCGCGAGCCCGTTCCAAAAAGTGCTGTTTCGATTCGCCACTTTCGAGCCACATCGGAGCGCCGAACCGGATACAACTCAGCAGCGGCACGGGCAACACCTCGCCGCGCGGCAAAATGCGATTCAGATTTTCGAGATACACCGGCACCAGTTCCAGATCAGGACGCTTCTTCGCCAAGTAATACAGGCCGCTCTTGAACTCGTCGAGCTCGGTGCCCGAGTTGCGATGCCCCTCGGGAAACACAATCAGCGATTGCGTGTCGCCGATCGCCTGCAACATCAGATCCACCGGGCTTTGATGCACCTTGATCTGCTTGCGGTCGATCAACAAGGCGTTGAAGACCTTCTCGGCCAAGTAGCGATGAAAGCGCGTGCTGTCCCAATAGTCCTTCGCCGCCACCGGCCGGGTCAGGTCGCGCACATGCGGCGGCAGCGCCGACCAGAGCACGAGTGCGTCGAGATGGCTGGTGTGGTTCGCGAAGTAGATGCGCTGACACGTGTCGGGTTGGCAGTCGATCCACCGCGCACTGGCCCCGGACAAAAATCTCGCCAGACCGACGAGAAACATCCGCGTCAGGCGCGCAGCAAGATCGGCCTGCGGGCGAGGTTTCGCCGCCGGGTCACGCACTTGCGGAGCGGACATCGATTTGATCTGGTCGACGATTCCCATGGTCATCCGTGATCGGATCCAGCACAACGGCACGGTAGCCGAACTCGCCCGAGTTCGGGCGTCGTATGACCGGGCTGCCCCCCGAACTCTGGCGTGTTCGGCTACCGTGCCGTTGTGCTGGATCCGATCACGGATGACCATGGGAATCGTCGACCAGATCAAATCGATGTCCGCTCCGCAAGT
>JAEUIL010000059.1 GCA_016794255.1 Planctomycetaceae bacterium
GCCGTCGGGCATGTCGAGCGCACGATTGCAGTCGGTGACGAGCGCCAAGCGATCCGGCCCTTTGATCTTCAGCGCCAACAGCAACAGGCCCGCGTCGAGATGCTTGCCGTCGGCGATCACCTCGGTCGTCAGTTCGTCGAAGTACAACGTCGCTTCGAGCACGCCCCCTTGCATCGGATACATCTGAAACTGTCGCAGCTTGCCTTTATCGGACATCGCACAGTACAGATGATCGACGTGTCGCACGCCCCAGGAAACCGCTTCGGCCATCTGCGAGAACGTGGCCCACGAGTGACCGACGTTGGTTCGCACGCCGCGCGCGGTACACGCTCGCACGAACTCTTTGGCTCCCGGCACCTCGGGCGCGACGGTCGCGGTCACCAATTCGTCGGCGAACTCCAAGTACTGCAAGAACTCGTGTTCGACCGGGGGACGAATCGGTCCGCCGGGATGCGCTCCACGTGCTTCATAGCGGAAATAGGGACCGTAGAAGTGTGCGCCCAACACCCGCGACCCGGCCGTGGCGGGCGAGTGCATGAATTGTCGCGTGAGCTGCAGCGTGGCGAGAATTTGCTCGTGCCGTGCAACGGTGGTTGTGACGGCCATGCTCGTCGTGCCGTGTCGCGCGTGGGCCTGTAACGCGAGGCGAAACGACTCGTCGGTCCCGTCCATGAAGTCGCCGTTGTCGCCGCCATGCACGTGAATATCGACGAACCCGGGCGAAACGTAATCGTCACCCACGTCGACAATCGTCGCTTGCGGCGGCAGCGCGGCGTAAGCGTCGAGCACTTCGGCAATGCGACCATCGCGCACGACGACCGCACCGCGCTCGATCCGGTCGGGATGCACAATCTGGCCACGAACGACGAGCAACGGCGACATACGCGTAACCTTGGCGATGGGAGACGGCGGAGTGCGACAACAGCGGAATCAGTGTACTGCGCGGCGAGTGGCACTTACGAGGGCCGTGCGAGAAATCGGTAAGCGGCGCGAGGTTGGCATGATTGTCCGCCGTGCTTTACGATGACGGTGGACATTGCACGCCACCGGAGTTTGAAGCGATGAAGACCGACGTGATCTGTGGGTACTCTGTCGAGTGTGCCGAAACCAGTGACGAACTACGGGCCATCTACGGCGCACCTTCCGAGTTGGCCCAGCGAAAGTCGCTGACCCAGCTCGACGAACACTGCCGAGATTTTATTGCCCGTTCGCCGTTTCTTTGCCTGTCGACGGCAGCCGCCGATGGTGCGGCCGATGTTTCGCCGCGCGGCGATGCACCGGGCTTTGTTCGCGTGTTGGATAGCCGCACGCTGGTGATTCCCGATCGACTGGGGAACAACCGCATCGATAGTCTGCTCAACATCGTCGCGAATCCGCACATCGGTCTGCTGTTTTTGATTCCCGGCGTCGACGAGACGCTGCGTGTTAACGGCCTGGGGCGCGTCGTGACAAGTTCGCCGCTATTGGCCGACGCGACGGTCAACGGCAAGCAACCCCGCACCGCGATCGTGGTCGAAGTGCAAGAAGCGTTCTTGCAGTGTGCCAAGGCATTGAAGCGTTCGCATCTGTGGACCGGCGAGTATCGCGTCGATCGGTCCGTAGTGCCAACCTTGGCCAAGATGCTCGTCGATCAAATCGGCCTTCCCACGCCGGTCGCCGAGCTCGACGCCGCCATCGAGACGGCCTATCGCGAGAAGTTGTATTGAACAGTAGCTAGCTCTACGGACTCGTCGCGCCCTTGGCGATCAGGTAAGGAGACCGCTATTCTACGAGCAGGATCGAAACTGACTCGCACTCTTGACCACGGCGTGATTCCATCGTGACCGACGCCTCAGCACCACTGCCCGATTTTTCCCGCGGCGAACACGGTTTGCTGCCCGCCATCGCCCAAGATGCCGTGACAGGCGAGGTCTTGATGATGGCCTGGATGAATGCCGAGGCCTTTGCCGAGACCCGCGCCACGGGTCGCGCGGTGTACTACAGCCGCAGCCGAGGCAAACTGTGGCGCAAAGGTGAAGAGAGCGGCCATACGCAAGACGTGTTGGCGATCTTGGTCGACTGCGATGGCGATACGATTTTGCTCAAGGTCAAACAACATGGCGACGCGGCGTGTCACACGGGCCACCGCAGTTGTTTCTTCCGGCAACTCAGCGACACCGGGCCGATCAACGTGGGCGTGAAGGTCTTCGATCCTCAGGCGGTCTACAAACAACCGCATCCGTAACCTCGGCCCCACTGCGAGTCACCGCTCCATGACGAAGATCTACACCAAGACCGGCGACCTCGGCGATACGGGACTGTTCGGCGGTCCGCGCGTCCGCAAGGATGACCCACGCATCGCGGCGTACGGCGCTGTCGACGAGCTGAACGCCACCCTCGGTCTCGTCCGCTGCGAAACGTTGCCGGCCGACGTCGACTCGCTGCTGGAGCGAGTGCAGAATCAACTCTTCGATCTCGGCGCGGAATTGGCAACGCCCAACCCCAGCGAGTTCGGCTTGCGAATCATCGGCGAGCCGCAGATCGCCGCGCTCGAACAAGCCATCGACGCTCACGAAGCCACGCTCGAGCCACTCAAGCAGTTCATTCTGCCGGCTGGGACCCGGGCTGCCGCGGGCCTGCACTTGGCACGGACCGTCGCTCGTCGCGCAGAACGCGATCTGGTTACCCTCGCCGCTCAAGCTTCGATTGCCAATGAACTGATCGTGTATCTGAATCGGCTCAGCGATTTGCTCTTCGTGCTGGCCCGGAGCGTGAATTGGTCAGCGGGGATTGCGGATGTGCCGTGGCGGAGAGCGTGAGGGGCAGTAGGCGGTAGGCGGAGGAGAGTAGGCAGTAGGCGGTAGGCAGTAGACTGCCGGTTGAAGGTGGGGTTCTTCCGAAACACTAAACACCAAACACCACGAACCAAGCCCCTTCCCTACCCCATCTCCAGCGGCGCGCGCAAACAGCCCGTCACACACCACCGACCCGCGAGCCATGTGACGATCACCGGTGTCGAGCTCAGCAGGAATTGATCGTTTGCGAGCAAGCAATCGTGCGCCACAAGTTGCTGACCGAGTCCGGCACCAAAGCCGGTGACATTCACGGTCGTCGTCTCGTGTTGAAACAAGTCGGCGGCGAGCGTCCCTTCGACCGCGATGACTTCGTGTTGCCGAGCAAACACTCGTTGGCCCTCGGGCTGGCCGATGATGGTGAAGCCGTAGCGTTGCGGACGGAGCGACCACTCTCCCGACGCCGGTCCCCACGATTCACCCGGCACAGGCGTTCCCAATCCTTGGGCAAAAAGTACCGGATATGCCGCCGCGTCGGCAGCATTGAGCACTCGGCACTGACCGAATCTGCCCGAAGGGACCGGCGTGGGGCCGTTGACGTAATACCAGCGCTCGAACGTGTCGTTGGGTTCTTGCATCGTGAGCGATAACCGACCGGCTAGCGATGTGGTGCCAGTGCAGCGCATCACGCCAAAACCGGGCACGCTGAAGCCGCTGTCGTTGCGAAACGAAATCGTGTGCGACATTACGCGCCTCGTCGTTGAGTAAATAGGACCGATTCTTGTAGCGACGGCGCCAGGAAATCGGTCGCGGTGTGTCGAGCGGCACGCGTTGTCGTCCCGTTTAGACCAACGCTCCAGGTGACCTGTTGAATCGCGCCGTCGAGATCGATCCGTTTCAAGCCGACATAGCCAACACTCTCTGGCCTGGCGACAAAGACCTGCCGTTCGAGATCGTTCAAGCTCTCGTCAGCCGCCGCATGAACGTCGAGCAGATTGTGACGCACTCCGCTGATGGCATACTCCGGGTCGTAATCAACAATCCACTGCGGTGTGATCTCCGCTAGCGAAACGAACCGCGTGTCGGCGCGACGAGCACCCGATTGGCCACGGCGACGCTCATAGCGGCGCACGGCACCTGTGGCGGGGTCGCGAATCGTGAACGAAGTGCGCAGCCGCAATTGGGCTGGATGAATGGTCTGCTCGGTCGGATCGCCGACCAGTCGATAGACGGGCTCTCGAAACATCACAATGCCACGGGCCGCATCGAAATCAAACGCCTTGCGATAGAGCGCTGACTTGGCGTAGCTGTCGTCCTCGGCGATCACCGGCTGCAAGGAATCGACCGAGTTTTCGTGCGAAATGCTCTGCGCCGGCTCGTACCAACTGCCAAAGACTTGAGCCGGCTTCGCACTCTCCACGCCGCTGAACATTAACGTCTCAATCTGCTCGCTCCGCAACGGCAGCAAGTGACCGCGCTGCACGCCGAGTGCAGTCAATTCGTCAGGCAGTGCGTTCGACAGATCGGTGCCGACCCGGTACCACCGGAACACCGTCGCTCGCGCCAGATCACGCGATTGTGGGTCGGTGACCTCGTTCATGAAATCGAGATCGACAAACTGCCAGTCAAAGGCGGCGCGGTAGGTCAACTCATCAAGCAGACGAATCGAACCATCGACATCTTGCCCGACCGCTTCGAGCGGCAAGTCGGCTTGGTACAAATTCTCGCCACAGACGACAACGCTGGCAGCGGGCAGCTCCGGTGGATCGAACGTCATACTCACGTCCGCCACATCAGCATCGCGTGGCAGATCGCGCCCCACGCCCACCTGCACGATCGCCACGGTATCGTCGGTCCGCAACACCACGCGACAGCCGAGTTGTTCGGCGAGTTGCGCGAGAGCACGAGCCGGGTTGGCATAATTCCAATTCACCGTGGGACGTAACTGATCGGGCACCAGCCGCAGATCGTAATCGCGCTCGCCCATTGCGTTCAGACACAACGCACACAGTTGCCGTGGAGTGCGTTCGGTGCCCGCCACGAGGTCTCGGCCGGAAACGTTGCTGGCATTGAATCGCGCGGCGGCCAAGCTCGTGGGTGTTCGCCAGAGATTGTAGCGCCCCGAAATGGCTCCATA
>JAEUIL010000068.1 GCA_016794255.1 Planctomycetaceae bacterium
ATTGACCTTGATACGCGAACTGGGCCAACTGCGCGGCCCGGCTGGCGGTGTTGATCCCGGCGTCGATCCACAGTTGCCAGCCTGCGGCGAGGCAGTCGCGATAGACGTCCCACGCCGGCTCGGCCCCCGCAATCGCATCGAGATCGGCGACATAGGCGACTTGAAAGCCGAAGTGTTCGCGCAGCGCTCGAGTGACGGTCGCAGGTCGGGCGTCGGCGCAAAGTTGACTTTGTATGGGCCGGTACTCGCTCCGCTGGCCTGCAACCCCACGGACGACGGATCCGCCCAACAAATCCAACACGGGTATCACTTGCATCGTTGGCAGCCGAATCGAGGAAAGGTCGCCGAGGCGTGGCGATTGCGAAAACCTTGCTGGGCGTGCGGCCCGGCGAGCTTGTGAAGTGCTTCACAAGCCCAAATCGATCTTGACCTACGACCAATTGTAAGAAACAGTTGAGATAGATCGTAGTGCCAGCGTTAAGCTCGGTGCTCGGCGGGCACTGCGGTGTCGGTTGGCGGTGAAAGGTTGCCGCATGGATACGAATCATTCGGAAGGTACGTTGGACCGGTTCTTCTCGGGACTGACCGAGCAGACGTTTCAGTCGCGACTGGGGGTCGCCGATCCGCCGTTAGTCGATTACATCTCGCGATTGTTGGCGCGGTTTCTGCACTCGGACCAGATCTACAAGCTCCGCCGACCCGACGGTCGCCGTTTGACCGGAGTGGCCGAGATGCTGCTCGAGGCCGAGACGCGAGTGGGGGCTCCGAAGCGTGAAGTGCATCGGCACATCGGCGACTTCACGCTGTTCTGGACCGGCTTGTTTCCCGAAGCTCTGTCGGGCCAGCGGCGTCAGATGCGGCTCGATGCCCTGCTCGACTATCGACAGCAAGGCAAACGAGCGTACTTCATCGCCAGCACCTTGCCCGCGGACGATAATCCGGCGGAGAACGACGTGCTCGAACGATTGAGCCACGAGTTCGATCTGTGCTGTTACGGACTCAACGAGCTGCGCAAGGAATGGGAGCAACGCGAGGGGGGCGAGGGGGAACGACCCGTGATCTTGGGGTGAGCGCCGCGGTCGGCGAATCTCGTCGTAGTCGTCGATGTGACAGCTCGCTTGCGGTTTCGCGCCGTTAAGATGAAAGCGCGAAACCGCAAGCGAGCCACGGGGTCGCTCGATGTTATTGAGTCAATCGTTCAAGCTCGGCGTTCAACGGTTTGTACCCCCATTCGTTGAGTACTGCGATCACGCCACGATCGCTTTGATCGCGGGCGACTTCGCTCAACGAATTGAGGCCGTTGTATAGCGACTCAATCGCCTTTTCGAGTTGCTCAATCTCACTCTCGGCTTGCTTGGCTTGCCGGGCTTTGGCCGCTGCCGCGAGTGCTAAGTGGGCGTTGCTCAAGTGAAATGCGAACTCGGCCCGTTTGGTAAAGTAGAAGAACAACGAACGGGTCTCGCCCGCCGCATTGCCGTGAGCCCGCAGAAACTCGTTCATCGACAACGTGTAGCTCGCGGCCACGTCTTTCCAGCCCGGCTCAAGGTCGGCTTTGATCGACAGAAACTGCGTGAGCATGTTAGGCCCGGGATCGAACGACAACTTGTGCTCGGCAAACAATTTCACTTGTTTGTCGTTGGCTTGTTCCAAATGATCGAATGCCAGTTGCATCCGACCGGCGACGTCGTCGCGCCCCGCCATCGCTGTGTAGAGATCATGAGTGGCCTGTTCGGCCGTGACGGTGGCGTCCCATGCTCGCCGGGCGACGAAATACCATGCCAACTCAAGGTCCGCAGCGGCCCGGGAACTGACGACGATCGAACTCGGCGGGGCACTGGAAGCGGCCAGCAATTTAGACACCCGTTGCACGTGCGATTGCGGCCAGGGACCAAGGACCTCATCTGAGAGCGCCACGATGGTTTGCGTTTCGAGCGGCTTGGTCGATTGCAGGCTCAGCCCGCGTGTGAGGCCCGCATCCTCGACGGCCATCAAGAAGTTGCCGACCGCCGCCACACCGCCCGCAGGATTCACGTCCGTGTTGTGAAAGTCCAGGCCAGTTTTGAATGCCCGGCGACCGGGCGCGTCGGAAGCGATTTTGATCGTGCGAAAAACGGCAGGCACCGACTCGGCGGAGGTGTCTTTCGCATTGCGGAGTTCGACCGG
>JAEUIL010000119.1 GCA_016794255.1 Planctomycetaceae bacterium
AAGCGCTCAAGCAGCAACGGGACTTTCAAGCCAGCTTCACGAACATCGAGGAGTTCCTCCGCGAGATTCGCATCCAACTCGACGTCGCGCCGCTCAATGAGCAGAACCGTGCCCGTGTGGTGCAGATGTTCCAAAAGTCGAACCAGTTCAATCTGACCACGCGACGTCACGGCGAGCATGACTTGCAACAGCTCGTCGATCACGGCGGCGTCGTGGGCGTGTTCTCGTATGAAGATGCCTTCGGCTCGCAGGGCATTATCTCGGTCGTCAATCTCGTGCCGAGCGGTGATGCCGTTGAGATCGAAAGCTGGGTCATGAGCTGTCGCGTGTTGAATCGCACGGTCGAACAGGCTGTGTGTCACTGGATCGTCGCTCAAGCTGCCGGACGCGACATTGTCGGCCATTACATTCCCACTGAGAAGAACCAGTTGGTTCGCGGCCTGTATCGTTCGCTGGGCTTTGAAATGATCGCCCATGACGCCGCGACCGGACATGAGACTTGGCGGCTCGCCGGCTCGTCGGCCGCAGTGAAGTTACCCGCCCATTATGCCGAGCTGCGTCACGCAGCCTGATTTCGCACACCCATTTACCCTGAGAAGGAATCGCCGATGGCCACGTTGACCCCGTCCCGTTCGTTGCCGACGACCAAGTATCTCGACCAACTTGAGGCTTATGTTCGCGATCGTCATCCCCGTTCGCTCGCCGGCATTGTCGAGGCCCGGCTCAACGATCCCGCGCGGTTTGAAGAGATCGCCGAGACCTTCATGGAATGGGCCGTCGCCGTCCGTGGCGAGGCAGCGATCGGCGAAATGGTCGACTCGTTCGTGCGGTTTACCACCAGCGTGAACATGTCGCAGGTCCGCTACGAGCGCGCCGGGCATTACGAGAACAAGACGTTCGAGGATTGCCTGCAGAGTTTGTACACCGAAAAGGATGAGATGGACGACTATCTGTGGGGCGTCTATCTCACCAATTTCCTGTGGGCCCATCACACCGAAATCATCCTGTTCTTTACCGAGCGTTATCTCAAGCGGCTCGACGATGTGCAGACGCTCATCGAGATCGCCCCGGGCCACGGCGGTTGGGGCGCGTATGCTCTGAAGCATTTGCCGCAAACGCGCCTCGTCGGTTACGACATCGCACCGTCGTCGATCGAGATCGCGACCCAAATCATGAACGCCGCCGGTTTTGCGAACCGGGCTCGCTACGAGCTCAAAGACGCGCTCAATCTTGAGGTGGTCGAGGCCAACTCGGCCGACGCCGTCATTTGCAACTTTTTGATCGAGCATCTCGAACGGCCCGAGAAGTTGATGGCGGTCATCAATCACCTGCTCAAGCCGGGCCAAAAGGCGTTCTTGACCGGTGCTTTGACCGCCGCACAGATCGACCACATCTATGAGTTCCGCTACGAATCGGAGCTCGTCAAATTGGCCGAGGACAACGGACTGCGCGTGCTCGAGACTTTCTCGGGCGGACCGCGTCGCACGCTGCCCAATGCCAAGTTCTTGCCGCGCAGTATGGCGCTGATCATGCAAAAGCGTCAGAACGACATTTACTAATCACTCGCATCCCTACGCTCTCCCTTCATTTGCCCACGAGGACTCAAGCCCATGACATCGCAAGACACTGAACGCCTGACGAACATTTTCTGCACCTTGTTCAACAAGCCGGACCTGAAGCTCCGCGACGATCTCACCGCGCGGGACATTCCGACCTGGGATTCGCTCAATCACGTCAATCTGATGATGTACGTCGAGGAAGAATTCGGCGTGCGATTCACGACCGGCGAAGTGAGCAGCATGCAAAACGTCGGCGATCTCAAGCGATTAATCGACGCGAAAACGACGGCCACGCAAGCAGCGTAGTCGTTTCGAGTACAGCAATTTTTTGCCCCAAGAGTCCACGGCAATTGCCGTGGACGTCGGACACCTTTTCACGGAGGGTATCGTGCAACTCGATACAGTTCAGGCCAATTCGCACCCGCGTCTCAGTGAATTTATTGATCACGTCAATGGCCGTCCGCTACTCCGTGGGTCGGCCATGAACATGGAGTTGCTGCATCGGAAATATGGCGACAGTTATCTTGCATTCGCCGAGGAAATGTTGACCACTGCCGATAGCCTTGGCTTCGACTCGAAGGGGGCGTACGAGCGTTACATCATGGAGTACATCCGCGATCTGATACGTTTCCAGAAGAACGGCGTGTACAGCAACGGCACCTTCGAGGAAATTCGGGCGCGGATCTACGACAACGACGCCTTAATGGGGGAGACCTATCTTCCCGGCCTATTGATTGCCTATGGTTTCACCTCGTTGCTCCATGAGAAGTACAAGTTCTTCGAGCAGGCGTTTCTGCCACATATTCGATCCGACATGACAGGTGTCGAAGTTGGTTGCGGCGACGGCTTCTTTCTGTGGATGCTGTTGCGTACGCTGCCCAACCTGCGCGTGCATGGCATCGATATCTCTCCCTCGGCCATCGAGTTCACCCGCAAGCTGTTGACCACACGCGGGTTCGAAGAAGGGAAGAACTTTACACTGAATTTGGGCAACATCGGCGAGCGTACGTCATTTGCTGACGGTAGCCAGCAATGGTGCATCCTTACCGAGGTCATCGAACACGTCGGCGACCGCTTCTTTACGATGGGTGAGATTGCCCGATTTATGGCTCCGGGTGGGTTGCTGTTCTTGGCCACAGTCAAAGACAGCAATCACATGGATCATATTTGGAATCCTGAGAGTCCCGATGAAGTCGCTGAGTTGATCGAGAGCTACGGATTCACCGTCGAAGATCAACTCATCTACGTCGTGAAGGAAGAGTTCAAGGGTTTGAAGGATGACGCCATCGGTTTGGCATTTGTAGCACGCAAAGGAGACTAATCATGACAACCGCCACGACACGTCCTTGGGCCACAGCACAGATGCCCGAGCGCGACCTGAGTTTTCTCGACGCCGTCGGCACGACGACGATCACCGCCGAGCAACGCGAAACCTACAATCGTGAAGGCTTTTGTCATCCGTTTGCTGGCTTTACCGGTGACGAAGTCACCGAGTTGCGGGGATATATCGATTACTTGTTTGAGTTGATGCGCGAAGCGGGGCAAACGAACAGTTACGCACTCTTGGGCTACCACACACGTTGCCAAGGGTTGTACGACATTGTGATGAACCCACGGATTCTCGACGTTGTCCAGGACATCATTGGCCCCAACATTGTTTGCTGGACGTCGCAGGTGTTTTGCAAGGTAGCACACGATCCTAAGTCGATTCCATTTCACCAAGACGCGTCATATTGGCCCTTGAATCCCGCCCGCACGGTGACCGTGTGGTTGGCCGTCGACGATGCTGATCGCGAGAACTCGTGTCTCACCGTAATTCCGCGCACGCATCGGCTCGGGCAACTGCCCTGGACGCGCGTCAGCGAAGATGCCGTGCTGGATCAGTCGATGGACAATCCTTTGAGCTACGGTGATCCGTACCCGATCGAACTACGGGCGGGCCAATTCAGCATTCACGCCGACATGCTCGCGCACGGATCGGAGGCGAATCGCTCCGGCCGTCGTCGCTGTGGTTTTGCGATCCGGTATTGCCCGCCCAGCGTGCAACCACTCAAGCAAGATTGGTCGCGCAATGCCGTGTTGTGTCGCGGCGTGGATGACCCCGCGAGTCATTGGACGTATGCCGAGCGGCCTGATGGTGAAGATGTGAGCGATTGGCGAACCTATTGGTTTAAGAAGCTCCGCGAAGCCGCGAAAGAGGTTGGCGACGCCGGAAACATCGGAGCCTAATAGGTAAGTTGAATATGCTAGCATCCGGCTGGCGCGGATGGCTTCCGTGTAATCAAGCACGGAATTGCTAAGTATTGAGATAGCTCGGCGAGTTCTCTGCATTGCTCAGCTTGAACCTTCTCCCAGGTTGGGCTAGAACTTTTGCAGGCAACTCAGTCAACGGCTTGAGCGGAGCTTGAGCCGCGTGTTGCGTCCTAGAAGTGCCATCCCGCAGCCACTCGTTTCGATTTTGTTGACCCAGTATCAAGGAAGATCGTCATGGCCAACGTTGTTGTGCCAGCGGTGCAACATGTTCGGCCGTGCCTCTTACGCGGCGCTGGGGAGTGTGCTTTCGAACTGGGGTGGAGCCACGCTCCTCGCACTGCGTCGCTTCGTGCTTAACGTAACCGATCGACTTCGGAGTACTTTCACATGACCAGTCGAGACACCGCTCGTCTGACAAACATCTTTCGCACGCTGTTTAACCAACCCGAGTTGCAACTGCGCGATGACCTAACCGCTCGCGACGTGCCCACCTGGGATTCGCTGAACCACGTCAATCTGATGATGTACGTCGAGGAAGAGTTTGGCGTGCGATTCAGCACCGGAGAGGTGAGCAGCATGCAGAATGTGGGTGACCTCAAACGCTTGATCGATGCCAAAGCCGTCACCAAACAAGCTGCGTAGTTCGTCATACTTGCGTTTTCGGGGGGAAACATCGTGGGTTCGTGTTTAGATATCCATTTCTGGTCGATCGTGGCGCTCGCAGCACTCGTGATGCGGGCGTTGCCGGTGCGTCGCACCATTGGCTTTGGGCTGTGGAATCTACTTGGACTCGCCGTACTCGGAGGCTGGCAACTTACTGCGTCGGCGTTGGTCGTTACCGGAATTTATTGGTCGCTCTTGCGCTGGAGTCAAAGGACGCGGTACGCCAAGCTCGGCACCTGGGCGGCAATCATGGTGCCCGGCCTAATCTTCGTCGCCACTAAGATTGGCACCGACTGGTCGATCGCTCATTCATGGCTGAACGATCATCCGCAGGCGCTCCTGCTGCATCGCGTATTCGTAAATTTGGCCTACTCGTATGTGTTTTTGCGCATGATCGAGATGGCCCATTGTGTGATCTGGAAAGCGATGCCGTTACTCGATCCGTTGTCGACAGCTGGTTACTTGTTCCCGTTTCATATGATCTTTGCTGGCCCAGTAAATCTGTACCAAGATCATCTCAAGATGAACGCGTCGCTTGAGCGACGTGATCCGTGGTTCGTGGCGCTTAACGGTGCAGACCAAATCGCGACCGGCTTGATTTACAAATACGTTTGTGCCGAGTACCTGCGGATTGCCTGTTTCGGTGTCGGGGGGCGACTCATTTCGGCCAGCTGGATCGATACCGCAGCGTTAATCGTGTATCTGTTTTTCGACTTCGCTGGTTACTCTCGTATCATGCTCGGAGCCGGGATGTGGATGGGCGTCCCCACGCCCGTGAACTTTAACAGCCCCTTCTCGGCGACGACGATCACAGACTTTTTCACTCGGTGGCACATGTCACTTGGCGCGTTCATTCAACGCAACATTTTCATGCCGTTGCAAATGACGCTAGTGCGCCGCTGGGGAGTGCGTCGCGCGGCGTGGGCTGGCGTGGCGGCGTTAGTTCCGGCTTGGGCGTTTGTTGGCCTCTGGCATCGCTTTAGTCTGGGGTGCATGGTGTACGGATTGGTGTTTGCCGCGGTTGTGGCAACAGACAAGCTAATGCGCGATCGAGTGTTGCGTCAGTCGTGGTCGCAAAGTGCAGCGGCTGCTTGGACCGCACGATTGTTGGGTCCGGTGTACGTGTTTGTCGTTGTCACCACCATGCTGCACATAGTCATTACGGAGTTGATGCCGGCATGAGCATAAACGAGAATCCCGCCCCCCGCCGGCTCGTGGGCTTGGCAATCATCGTGACATTGAAGCTGCTGTTGTTCGTTTTGCTGGGGCGGACTGAGACATTGCATTTTGTGTACGCCGGGTTTTAAGCCCCCACGGATTCATGGAAGGTATGTGCCGATGAAACTAGTTCGATTTGCGCTGGCAGTAATGCTGTCTCTGTTCACACTTGGCTGCTCCGAAACGCAACCCACACCCCCAAATACCAACTCGAGCAGCGAAGCGAAGTCCGCACAAAATGCCCCGGCAAAGTCCGAGCCGGCTCAAGTGGCACCGGCGGTGACGTCTAAGGTGACGCCAGCGGAAACAACGTCGAACTCTGCGCCCGCCAAAGTGCGCGAGCCCGAGGTGCTCCTGTCGTCGCGTGACAAATCGCAGCAGTTACTGATCATTGCGATCGATTTCGCCGGCACTCCCGCGATGGACAAGTCGCTGGGGCTCGAGGCCCGTCGCCAATACGTGGCCGAGCATGTGACGCGACTCTACGTCCAAGACTTTGCGAAGAAAGAGTCGTCCAGTCAAAAGGTGAAAGTGTTCGCGCTCGGTGTGCCGAATCGCGACGACTATCTCCGCGGCGACTTCAAGAACACCGACGAGCTCGCCATCTGCGAGACCAATTACGAGCAATTGACCGATGAACTGCGCACGGCCGTCGAGCGGCTCGGCAACGTCGACTGGCGGGCAGCGCTAAAGTAAGTCGTGAATTGGCACCAGTTGAGCCCGCACTCTTGCATTTCCTTCATTTCTCTGTCAGGAACTTCGCTCATGGTTGACTCCACCACGCCGTCGCCCGACACGCCTCGTCCGCGACGTTTGTTGGGGCGTCGTTTGGTTAGCGGTCCCTTGTCGTTCCTGGGGGGATTCATTCGCTACAGCGCGTACATGACGATGTACTTCGGCGTGATCCTGGCCATCTTGGGTTACATCGCCACTCGACCCGGCGTGAAGCCCGCGGTGCGCGAAGCGTTGACGCATGGCGCGCAGCGCGTGATCGGTGTGGCGTTGTCGACGTCGCAGGACTACCAGATGCGCGAGGCGTTGCGGTTACAGCTCGTCGATCTGCGGCAGACGATCGAGAAGGGGGTGCTCGATATTCGCCGTACCAGTGTCTCGCACAACGTGGCTGGTGAGTCGACAGCAGTCGGCACGCCCGTGGCTCCGCTGAGCGCTACGCTCAACGGCCCACCGGCCGAGGTGCGCCCCTTGCCGTATCCGTATCACTCGTATTTGTCGATTGCGTCCGATCCCGACGCCATGAAGTTCGCCGATTTCGAGAAGATCCATCAGTTGATTCACGACAAGTATCAACTCAATCTCAGCGATCAATTGTTTGTCAGCAACTCGTGGGGAGCCAAAGAGCAATCGGGCCTCGACATCAAACTGGGCGAGGAGAAGCCGCTCCCGCTGAATCTCGATCGCTTCCATCAGTTGCTCAAAGCGCATCGTCATGGGCAGGTCGAGGGAATTCATGGTTGGCACTCCGGCGCGTTTGCGTCGAGTGAAACGAGCTTTCGCCTAGAAGTGGCCAGCAAGAAGGCGACGAAACAGGTGCGTTTCACCGATTTGCAGTTCTACGATCCGGCCGACCAGAACTACATCATCTTCGAGTACCGCATGCCGCACGCCGGCAGCAACGTGCTCGTCGAGATGGGCGGTCTCTATCGGCCCGTGAAGTCGCAAGTGGATCAAGAGACCGGAATGGCCGAGGCCGTGACGTGGACGCCGATGTATCTCGAAGTGCCGCACGGGATGGTCGATCCCGAGGTGAATTTTATCATGACCGGCGAGTCGGCTTCGTTCCTCGAAGTGCGGAACATGATGGTCACGAACTTTGCCCAGGCGCGGATCGCGGCCGAGGCGCGGTTCCTAAACGAATACAACCTGCGGTTCTTGTACTACTCCGAGCATGGCCGGATTCGCAACGAACTCAGTAGCGGTTTGCGGGTCGACATCCACAAGAACTCGCGGGCCACGGCGCTGATCGACAATCCGCAGCAGGCGCCGAACTTCTACTTGATGCCGTATCTCGAACAGTTGGGCGTGACGTTCATCAATGCCTCGCACCACACGTCGCAGTATCACGCCTTGCCGATCACGTCGCTCACCGACCCGTTGCGATTCAACGACGGCGTGGTGCGTTACAACTTCAAGCGATTCTTGTCCAACCCCAAGCGTGACGATGGCAACTTTCACAGCACCGACAAGGATGTCTCGTGGGAGCCGTGGATGGGCTTTCACATCGATCGGCTACTGAAAAGCAGCACGCGGATCGGCGACGGCGGCGTCATCTATACCCACTGGGGAAATCACAATCCGTCCGAGACCGGCCTGAGCGAAGCGTCGATGCAGCAGCTCGCGGTCTTGCAGGAACGCCATTTCAATCTGTCGGGCCAGACGCCCTATTGGAAACGAGTCTGGGTCGCGCCGGTGGCCGAGACCTTGATGTTCTCACGGGCCATGGAAGGCATCCGCGACAACGCCGTGTATGACTCGGTCGAGAACACGGTTCACATCCGCTCGTGGTACGATCCGGTCGCGCGGCAGTCGGTGCCCTGGAGCAAGACTCGAGCGTTTGGCTTGGCGAATCTGACGTTCTACGTCAACGACGCGAGCACCGCCCGTATGACGATCGACGGCCGCGACTACACATGCTTGAAGCGCAATCCGCCGGATCACTCGGGCCGCCCGAGCATCACGATCGCCGACGACTTCACGCCCACGGTCGCGATCGATGAGGTCGACCCGCTGCAAAAGTTTGCCGATGTCGAGTCCGACGGCGCGTCGAGCTACTTCCGGCAACTCGGCGGCTTCCGCGGCTCGAAGTGCTTGGAAATGCAACTCGAGAACGCCCAAGGTTCGACGACATGGTCGTTCCCCGAGCTGACGTCGTCGTTTACCCAGGCGGTGCGTTTCGCCTATCGTAAGACCAACCCGAAGTGCCAGGTCGGCATGCGGGTATTGTTCGCCGATGGCGGCGAGCTTGAGCTTACCGAGGCCGAGTTGAGCGCGAATAAAATCGGCTGGCAACTTTCGCCGCAACGCGACGATAAGTGGCACGACGTGGTGTGCGACTTGGCCGAGGTGCAAGGTCCCCGACCGCTCAAGCGCGTGCCGCGTGGCAAGGTAAAGTCGCTCACGTTCTTCGCCGAGAACGCCGAGTCGGGCGATAGCGTGTTCTTCGACGCCGTCGAGTTCTTGCGCACCCCCATTCACCCGCCTTCCGGTGATCGCCGTGTGCTCGTGGCCGGCCGCGTCGAACCGCCGCGCGAAGGGGTTAAGATCACGCTCGACGACGGTACCATCCAACAAACCACCGAGACCGTCGATGGTTACTTCTTCTTTCCTCAAGGGACGATTCGCGGCTCGGTCGTGAAGGTGTTTGCCGAGACCGAGAACAAGCTGCCGCATTATCCGCTCTCGGGCCGGTATCACGATGTGCATCAGAACGAGGTCGAGCTCGTGATTCCGCTCGACGATCTGCGCGATCGCGGCGCTTCGCAGAATCTGCAAAAGACGTTCAAGGCCATCAGCGAGTTGAATACCGAGGTGGGCCGCATCTACAAGCCGCACACGCCGTATGTACACAGCGGAATCGGCACGCCGCAGGAGTACGAGAACAAGTTGCAGATCAACAACGTGGGGTTCTTGGATCGCGATCGGCGTCAGGCCAACCCCGATCAGTCGCGGCGGGTGTTGTTCCTCGGCAACTGCAATCTGTTCGGTCACAGTACGCCGCGGTCTTGGCATAGCAACGTGATCCTCGAGGATATGTTGATCCACTCGACGGGCTATCCCACCGAAGTGATCACGCTGGCCGACTCGGCGATGAGTTTCGGCAAGCACTGGTCGTACTATCAAGGCCTGGGGCGCAAGTTTAAGCCCGACGTGGTGTGCATCTTTGTTCACACCTCGGGCGTTGAGCATCTCGAAGCCGATCCCGACTTGTTCGCCCGGTTTTATGAGTACGCTCCGGACCACTTTCCCGGAACGCTGTTTCGCTCAAAGCCCGACGGTTCGCTGAAAGTCATCGAGCCCGATCCAGAGTATTTTCAGCACATCGGCAAAGACGAGGCCTTGCGCAAAGAGCGCGAAGAAGAAAAGAAGAAGGGGGGCTACTACACCGCCGGGGTCGATTGGCTGACGATCTATTACCGCAAGGATTGGAACTCGCTTCCCGAGCCGGCCCGCAAGGCGTGGGATCATTTCGCTCGGGTCTTGAAGCACTATCAAACCGAGATGGCCAAGGATGGCGCGAGGCTGATGATCGTCATGACACCCGAGGCGCAGCGGATGTATGGCGGCACGATGAAGGACTTCAAGGATTCGGACGGTGTCGAGTGCAATACTCGCTTGCTCGGCGAGCGCATGAACCAACTGTGCAACGATCTCGGCGTGGGCTACTTCAACCTCACACCGTACATCGAGCAGAACTATCCCAACGCGAACATGTACATCTGGCGATATGACGCGCATCCGTCGCCGTATGGTTTTCAGATGCTCGCCTCGGGCGTGCATGATTATTTGCTCAGCACGAACTTCTGCGAGCTCATTCCCGGCAACGATCCGTCACGGGCCGATGCGTTGCTGGCGTATTTCAATCGTCACGCGGCGAAATAGCTGGCAGCTTTACGAGGAACTGGTGTCGGTATGAAACGGTTGCTCGCGGGGCTGATTTGTTGCTGGGTTCTGCATGCCGCGCATCCGATATGGGCTCAGAACGCGAAACGCGAGCCGATCACGCTCACCCCGGCGGCGCTCGAAATTCACCGGCAATCGTTCGTCTTTGACGGGCACAACGATCTGCCGTGGGAATTGCGTTCTCGGGCCGACGCGGGCTTCGTCAAGTTCGACATCGCCCAGCCACAGTCCACGTTGCACACCGATATCGCGCGGCTCAAGCAAGGGGGCGTCGGCGCTCAGTTCTGGTCAGCCTATGTGCCGGCCGACACGATGAAGACCGGCGATGCCCTGCTGCAAACCCTCGAGCAGATCGACCTGATTCACCGCCTGACACGCCGCTATGCCGAGACGTTTGAGTTGGCACGAACGGTGAGCGATATCGAACGCATCCGCCGTGCGGGCAAAATCGCGTCGCTCATCGGTGTCGAGGGTGGTCACTCGATTCAGAATTCGCTCAGCGTGCTGCGGCAACTGCATGCGCTGGGCGTGCGATACATGACGCTCACGCACTCCGACACGCTCGATTGGGCCGACGCCGCCACCGACACGGCGAAGAGCGACGGTCTGAGCCCGTTCGGCGAGGAAGTGGTGCGCGAGATGAACCGGCTTGGCATGTTGGTCGATATCTCGCACGTCTCGGTCGCCACGATGCACGACGCCTTACGTATCAGCCGCGCGCCGGTGATCGCGTCGCACTCGTCGGCGTTTGCCGTGGCGCAGCATCCGCGCAATGTGCCGGACGAGATACTCGCCCAACTGCGCGAGAAAGATGGCGTCGTGATGATCAATTTCTTCTCGGGCTTTGTCGATCCCGAGGGAGCGAAGATCATGGCGAAGATGTTCGACGTGTTTCGCGAGTTGCGGGAGAAATACCCCGACGACGCCGATTTTGATCGAGCCAAGGCCCGGTGGCGCAAGGAGCATCCGATTCCCCGCGGATCGGTGCATACGATTGTCGACCATATCGACCATGTCGTCAAAATCGCGGGAATCGAGCGGGTCGGACTCGGCAGCGATTTCGACGGCGTCTCGTCATTGCCCGAGCAACTCGACGATGTTTCGATGTATCCGTACATCACGCAGGAGTTGCTCAACCGGGGCTACACAGCTGAGCAAATCGGCCAGATCAACTCGGGCAATATTCTCCGCGTGCTGCGCAAGGCGGAACAGGTAGCAGCGGAAAGTCGGTGAGGCTTCCAGAGCCCTCATCCGGCCTGCGGCCACCTTCTCCCGAAGGGAGAAGGAACTACTTGGCTGGCTGCGTCAGACGACCCGCTTTGACGATGCCGCCTTGCATCACGGCAATGAACCGTGAGCGATCTTCGAGCACGCGAATGTCGCCGAGCACGTCGCCATCGACGACGAGCACATCGGCGAGCTTGCCCGGCTCGAGCGTGCCCAGCTCTGCACCCCGGCCCATGATTTCCGCTCCGGTCTTGGTCGCACAGGTGATCGTCTCCAGCGGCGTGAAGCCGACGTGATTTACAAAGAACGACAACTCGCGGGCATAGTCGCCATGCGGGTTCCAGGCGA
This sequence comes from Planctomycetaceae bacterium, assembly GCA_016794255.1. GTDB lineage: Bacteria > Planctomycetota > Planctomycetia > Pirellulales > PNKZ01 > JAEUIL01. The sequence continues at coordinate 11,907 of JAEUIL010000119.1, forward strand.
AGCCATAATCGCCCCCCATGCCCACGCGGCCACCCGCTCGCAGAATCCGTCGGGCACTTTCGGCGCCGCCGTCGAGTGTCTCTTGATGACCGTCGATCACGCGTTGCGACAAACCCCACTTCGGACCTTCGACCACGCTGGCATATTCAAAGTACAACGCGGGTACGCAGGGGACATCGCGCTGGAGCAGCAAGTCGAGCGCCTCGTCATCCATGAACGTGCCATGCTCGATCGCGTCGTAACCGGCCCGCAGCGCGTTCTTGATGCCCGCGGTGGCTCGGCAATGTCCGGTGACTTTCAGCCCGTGGTTGTGGGCCGTCTGCACCACAGCGTGCATTTCTTCGAACGTCATGCAGAGCGTGTGATGATCGTTGGTGTCTGGCGCGGCGGCGTCGCCGGTGGGATACGTTTTCACCCATTCGATGCCGTCTTTGACCAACTTGCGGACCGCGGCGCGGGCTTCGTCGGGCCCGTTGATGAGCAGCACCAGACCTTCCATCCCGATCTTGCGAAAGTCGGGATTCCAGTCCATCAAGCCGCCGACGCCACAGATCTCGCGGCCACTAGCAACCAGCCGCGGACCGGGCGTCACGTCGTTCTCGATCGCCCGTTTGAGCCACACATCGATATTGAACAAGCTACCGCCGCTCCGTGCTGCGGTGTAACCACACTCGAGCGCGAGCCGCGCGTTCGCCGCCGCCAACAGCGTGACGTACTCGACCGGATACTTGATATCGAGGTCTTCCAGAGCCGCGACATTGAAATAGGTCGGATGGAAATGCGCTTCGACGAGCCCCGGCATGATCGTCCCGCCGTGGGCGTCGATCCGTTGCGCGGTTGGTTCCACGGGCGGAGCGCTCGCCGTCGGACCGGCGTACGTGATGCGACCATCGTGCACGATCACCGTGGCGTCTTGGATCGGGGCGCGGCCCGTGCCATCGACGAGTTGGCCATGCGTGATGATCGTGGTGCCGGTGGCGGTCTTCATGGGGAACTACAATTCCAAGGTTGTCGTAGCTTACGATTCCGCGCCGACGGGCGAGACGAGCGTGCCGATTTGCTCGATGGTCGCTTCGAGCTTGTCGCCCGGTTTCACGAACGTGCCGGTGGTCGAGCCGACACCCGACGGCGTGCCGGTCGAGATGATGTCGCCCGGCTCGAGGGTCACGAAGCTCGAAATGAACTCGATGACGGCCGCGACCGGGAAGATCATCATGCTCGTGCTCGCGTCCTGGCGAATCTGACCGTTGAGCTTGAGATTCATCTTCATCGTCTGCGGATCGCGGATCGTGTCGGCCGACGCGATGCACGGACCCATCGGGCAAAAGCTGTCGTGCCATTTGCCATGCAGCCAATCGAAGAACTT
>JAEUIL010000136.1 GCA_016794255.1 Planctomycetaceae bacterium
TCGCCAAGTGGTGAACGAGTTGTTCCTGCGGATTCTCAATCGCCCCGCCACGGATAAGGAAGTGACGGCGGTGCTCGATCAACTCAAGGCCGGCGACGGCGATCACGACAAACTCGTGAAAGCACTCGCCGAGCGTGAGGCGTTTGTCGCCCCGATTCGCGCCAAGCAAGAAAAGGATCGCGAGCTGGCGATCGCCAAAGCCAAGGCCGACATCGCGGCTCACACCAAGGCGATCGAGCCCGCGGTGAAAAAGGCCGAAGAGGCACGATTGGCTAATCTCAAGAAACAAGAAGAAGTGCTCAAGGCTTACGAGAGCACCGAACTGGTGAAGAAACAGGCCGCCTGGGAAAAGACGCACAACACGAGCGTCGAGTGGCATCCGCTACGTCCGTCGGCCGCGACGGCCACGAAGGGAGTGACGCTCACGGTCGAGGCGGACCGCGCGGTCTATGCGAGCGCCGCAGAAAAGGAAACCCGCGGGGTGGTGTACACGGTCGAGCTGCCGACGCAGTTGCAGGGCATCACCGCCGTGCGGCTCGAGGCTCTGGCCGATGAACGGCTTCCCGGCAACGGACCGGGTCTGGCGGGCGGCAACTTCGTGATCAACTCGCTGGAGTTGACTGCCACGTCGAGCGCCGACGCGAAGAAGTTCCAACGCGTCACCTTGCAGCGTCCGCAGGCCGACTTCGCGCAGGACAATTTCAGCATCGCCCGAGTGCTGGACGTGAACCCGAACAACAACCAGGGTTGGGCGGTCGGCGGCGGGGTGGGTTCCAGCCACTGGGCCGTGTTCGAGGCCAAGGAGGCGATCGGCTTCCCCGGCGGGACCAAGCTGACACTAAAGTTCAACCAGAACTTCAATCAGCCGAAGTTCTTGCTCGGCCGGTTCCGGGTCTCGGTCGCGACGGCCAAGAGCCCCGTGCCACTCGGATTATCTGAAGATCTGCAGGCGTTGCTAGCGATTCCGGCCAAGGTCCGGGACAAGAAACAGACCGATGTGCTGGCGAAGTATTACCGCAATCTCGATAAAGAGTTAAGGGAGAAGTCCAAGGCCGTGGCCGACGCCCGTCAGCCGCTGCCGCGCGACACGAAGCTCGTCGAGCTCGAAGAACGGCTCGCACTGGTCGAACAACCGATTCCGCTCGACGGACGGTTGGCTCAGCTGCGAGAAGATGTCAAAATGAGCGGCGAGCTGCAAAAGAACAAACGACTCGCCGCGGCCCAAGATTTGGCCTGGGCGCTCGTCAACAGTCCAGCGTTTTTATTCAATCATTGATGCAAGAGTGGTTAGTTGTTAGTGGCTGGTGGTTAGTTAAGAGAACGAGCAACCACCACTGACACCAGTTCACTGTCTTACTAACCACTAACAACCAACCACCAACAACCCTCCCCCAGGACTCCCTCCCCATGATCATTCTCCCAGGCGTTGCCGGTAAGGATTTGTGCGATCGTCACTTGGGCGTTACTCGTCGCGATGTGCTGCGAGCCGGCGGTTCGGCGATGTTGGGTCTCAGCTTGGCCGACATGCTGCGGCTGCAAGCTCACGCCGCGACCAACAGCGATCCGAAGTCGGCCGTGGGTGGCAAAGGCTGGGGTCGCGCCAAGAGCGTCGTGCTGATCTATCTGCAAGGCGGCCCGAGCCACCTCGACCTGTGGGACCCGAAGGACAACGTCCCCGACAATGTCCGCAGCGTGTTCAAAGCGATTCCGACCAAGCTGCCCGGCGTGAACTTCACGGAGAACCTGCCGCAACTGGCGCAGCTCAACGATCGCTTCACGATGATCCGCTCGATGAGCTACACGCCCAACGGGCTGTTCAATCACACGGCCGCCATCTATCAGATGATGACCGGCTACACGACCGACAAAGTCAGCCCGTCGGGCCAGCTCGAACCGCCGAGCCCCAAGGACTTCCCCAACTTCGGCTCGCAGATCATCCGGCTCAAGCCGACGACGCAACCGATGCTGCCGTTCGTCATGCTCCCCCGCCCGTTGCAAGAGAGCAACGTGGTCGGCAAGGGTGGCACGGCCGGCTTCTTGGGCCGCGCTTATGACCCGTACACCCTGTATCCCGAGGGTGATGACATGGACATGACCAAGATGGAGCGAATCAAGGTCGACGATCTCAAGCTCCGGCCCGAGGTGTTCGCCTCGCGGCTCGAACGTCGCGCCAAACTGCGCGAGGTGATCGACGCCCAAATGCCCGAGGTCGACAAGGCCGTGGCCGACTATGATCTCGACACCTATTACGACAAGGCGTTGAACCTCGTCATCTCGGGCCGCGCTCGCGAGGCGTTCAATCTGTCGTCTGAGAACGCCGAGACCCGGGCGATGTACGGCAAGAACACGTTTGGTCAAAGCCTGCTGTTGGCTCGCCGCTTGGTCGAAGCCGGCACGCGGGTCGTCGAAGTCGTGTGGCCCAAGGTCGCCAACAGCGACAATCACTCGTGGGATCACCACGTCGGCCTGAGCGACCGGATGAAGACCCGTTCGGGCCCGATGCTCGACACCGGCCTGTCGGCGTTCATCAAGGACATGGACCAGCGCGGCATGCTCGAAGACACCCTCGTCGTGGCGGTCGGTGAGTTCGGCCGCAGTCCGCAGCGCGGCGTGAGCACCTCGGGCAACAACAACAGTGCCGACGGTCGCGATCACTGGCCGTACTGCTACACCGCGGTGGTCGCCGGCGCCGGCACGAAGCGTGGCTACGTGCATGGCAAGAGCGACAAGACCGCCTCGGCCCCGACCGACGACCCGGTCCATCCGGGCCAACTGCTCGCGACGATCTATCACGCCGTGGGCATCGCCCCGAACACGATCGTCTACAACCATCTCAAGCAGCCGCGCGAACTCGTGCAGGCCGAGCCGGTGCAGGCGTTGTTCGCCTAAGTGATCGCTGGACGATTTATTCTTGAAAGCTCAAGCACAGGCCGGAGGGACACAATCCCGCCGGCCTGTGCTGTTTTATGTACTCTCGTATATAACGCTCACCTCGTGGCTCATCTCCGGCTACCGACTTGCGTCGCGTACCGGTATGATCTCGTGATCGGCAGCCCCTTCTTTGATCACTCGATTCTGACCCTATGCCCACGCCCCACGAAGCTCCGGAAAACGCGCTGGCTCAACATCGGGCAGGCAAGCTCGATATCGCGGCCGAGATGTACCGCCAGATCACCGTCCAGGTGCCACAACATTCCGACGCGTGGCACTTGCTCGGGGTCATCGCGCAGCAGAAAGGCGATCTGCCGAAGTCGCTCGAGTTGATCGATCGGGCGATCGGCATCCAAGCCAATGTCGCGTCGTACTACTCGAGCCGGGCCTTGCAGACTCACGCCAGCCCAGCTTTTCGCTACTTCGACGTCTTCAGATAGCTCGCGTTGAGCTTGTCGCATGACCACAGCAACCCGCGGGTCACGAGATCGAGATACCGGGCGTCGCCGACCGTGTCGTTGTTGTGGCCGAGCGTGGTGCTGAACACGCGGCCTTTGCCGTACTGATTCGTCCAGACCACGACGGCATCGTCGATCGCTTTGCCGGTGTCTTGCTTGCCGCGCGCCAACGGACGGGCGGTCTCGAACAACTTCAGGTTGTTGTACAACTCTTCGTTGATCGTGGTCCAATTCGCCAGGCCTTTGACAATATCGTGCTCGCGTTCGACGTAGGTCACCTCGATCGGCTTTTGCGGACCATGGCGGCTCGATTGAATGCCGACGAACTGAAACCAATCCTCGGTGCCCGTGCGGTAGCAGTGCATCGCACAATGCAAATTCACCGCCGCCACACCTTCGCGGTGAGCCTTCAAGATATTCTCGACGTACGGCATGTCCTTGACGTCGGCCGAGCACTCGTCGTGAATCACGACATCGTACCCCTCGGCCCAATTTGGTTTCGCATACGCGCTGAAGACCGCCTTGGTGCTCTTGTCTTCGTTGTAATGAATATCGACGTTCACATGCGCCCGGGCTTCGATCCCCGCCTTGAGCAAGTCCTTTTGCTTGGCGTAGTCATGGCAGCAGCCGCCCGTGACGAGCAACGCGTGCAGCGGCTTGACCGGATCAGCCGCCTGAGCCGCGAAAGCGATGAGCAACAAAACACCGAGCGAACGTAGGGCGTGGAACGTCATGGAGGTGAGCCTCGGCAAGGATGCGATAAGGTCTAGTCGGCGAAGAAAATAGTTTCGTTGATCCACGGGCGAATCGCAAGTCGGCGTCGCAAGCGACTTAGAGTTAGTACCTCTGCCCGTTCTTCCGAATGTGCACGGCCGGATTGCTCGTGCCGTTGATCCGTCCGCCGATCACCTCGGCGAGAAAGATCCGATGCTCGCCCGAGTCGATGTGCCCTTTCGTCTCGCACTCGAGATGCCCGAGACTGTCGTTCAAAATCACCACGCCACGCTCGCAGCGCGAGGTGTTCAACCCGTCGAACGCGGGCTGGCCCGGCTCGAAACCGCGGCCGAAGTGCTTGAGAAACGCCTTGCTGTCCTCGGGCACGATGTTGAGCGTGAACGGACAGCCCGCCCCGAGCCACTCGGCCACGTAGCGATCGCGACGCACGGCCACGGTGATCGCCGGCGGCTCGAAACCGGCCTGCACGACCCAACTGGCGAGCATGCCGGTCTCTTGATCGTGGTGCTTGGCCGTGAGAATGAACAGCCCGCTGGGAACGCGTCCCAACGCCTCGGCCCAACCCGGTACAGGAGCATCGGTCGACATGACTCAAGCCTTCTTCAAAGTGCGTCCTAGTTTCTGTTCCACGCTCGCCACCTTCGCGTCGAGCCGGCCCTGGTGACCGCGGCGATAATCGAGCTTCGCCGCGCAGGTGACCCGATCGCTATCGACCGCGACCGCCTCGATACACCGCTGCATCACGCCGAGCACCGTGGCCAAGTCCCCCTCGACGATCGTCCCCATGGCATGCAGTCGGTAGTCGAGCCCGCTGGCGTTGATGATTGCCACACAACGGGCGACATACTCGCTGACACTTGCCCCTTTGTCGAGCGGCGTGATGCTGAATTCGAGCAGGACCATAGCGGCGGAACCTCGGCAGTTGAGGTGCGAACGGCGACCACCGTAGCCTACTGGTCGGCCAGAGAGTTTGCTAGACTGGCGACGGGTCGCCCCTGTTGTCCGACGAGTTGCCTATGAGTTCCGGTTACGGCGTCTTTCTCAGCGAGTTCTGGAACAACTTCCACACCCCCGGCGCGATCGCGCCGAGTAGCCGCTGGCTGGCGGACGCGTTGACGAAACATGTACCATCGTCCAAAGAGGCCGCCCCACGCAGGATACTTGAGGTGGGACCAGGCACCGGTGCCGTCACGGCTGCGCTTGTGCGTCGGCTCGCGCCGCAAGACTCGCTGACTCTTGTCGAACTCAACGACCGCTTCGTCGAACATCTGCGGGGACGTTTTGCCCGGGAGCCCGAGTTCCAAGCGGTTCACGCGCGGGCCGAGATTGTGCACGACCGACTCGAAAACCTGCCGGTGAATCAGCCGTTCGACGTGATCGTCTCGGGCTTGCCGCTGAACAACTTTTCGGTCGATGCGGTGCAGCAAATTCTCGCCACGCTCGAGCGATTGCTTCCGGTGGGCGGACGGCTGTCGTTCTTTGAATACATCGCGGTCCGGGCCGCCCGGGGAGCCGTGAGCCTGGGGGCCGAGCGACGCCGTATCACCGGCATTACCCGCGCACTCCGCGCGACCTTCGCCCGTCACGACCACGGCCGCGACTGGATTTGGCCGAATCTGCCGCCCGCGTGGGTGCATCATTTGTGCAAGGTCGCGGGCTGATTCCGTCGTGTGCCATGGCTGCGTCCGCGTAGCCATGTGTTCCCGTTGAACCGCATGTCCACGCAGACGTGGACATGGCACACCGCATCCCGTCGGAACGCGATGTTTTTGACATCAAACTTGTTCCGACCACCGGGCTGCGCTATACTGGAACGAGTGTAAGTCTCGACAAATAAGTCGCTTACACACCGCCCTCAGTTACCAGTCGCGATCCGACCCTCCCCTGCCGCGGATCGCTGGCTCGCCCGTTGGTCTGCACCCCGCGACGGAGAACGTTCCATGCGACATTGGTTTCGTCTGTCTCTCTTGGCTCTGCCGCTCTCGATCGCACTGAGTAGCGTGACGTTAGCCGAAGCGCCGCCGACCGCCACCAAGCCGAAGACGCCGGGCAAGACTGAGCGACTAGTCGACGACGAAACCTACGAGCTCTACAAGATCTTTGCCGAGACGATGTTCCAAGTGGAGCAGAACTACGTCAAAGACATCAAGCGTCGTGAGCTGATGGAGGCGGCGATCCGGGGCGTGCTCGAGAAGCTCGATCCGTACTCGAACTACATCAGCCCGGAAGAAATCAGCCGGTTCAAGACGAGTGTCGAAAGCCAATTTGGCGGCATCGGCATTCAAGTCACCATCGAAGGTGGCTTGCTCAAGGTGCTGAGTCCGCTGGTGGGCTCGCCCGCCTATCGAGCCGGTATTCAGGCCGGGGACGCGGTCGTCGAGATCAATGGCAAGAGCGCTCAAGGGATCTCGATCGACGAGGCGGTCAAGCAACTTAAGGGCGAGCCGGGCACGCCGGTGAGCGTGACCATCTTGCGAGACGGTTCACGTCAGCGGCAAACCATGTCGCTCAATCGCGAAATCATTCACGTCGAGACCGTGATGGGCGATCGGCGCAAGAACGACGACAGCTGGGACTTCATGTACGACGCCGAAAAGAAGATCGGCCTGATCCGCATTACCGCCTTCAGCCGCGACACGGCCGAGCAAGTCGAGCAGGCCGTCAAGCAGTTGAAGCAGCAGAACCTCAAGGGACTCGTGATCGATCTGCGGTTCAATCCCGGCGGGTTGCTCAAGTCGGCCACGGACATCGCCGATCTGTTTCTGACCGACGGCGTGATCGTCACCACCCGCGGACGGAACACGGCTCCGCGCGAAGTGCAGGCCCGCAAGTCGGGGACTTACGAAGGCTTCCCGATCGCGGTGCTGGTGAACCGGTTCAGTGCGAGTGCCAGCGAGATTGTGTCGGCCGCTTTGCAAGACCACGAGCGGGCGGTCGTGATTGGCGAACGGACCTGGGGCAAGGGTAGCGTGCAAAACGTGATCGATCTCGAAGAAGGCAAGAGCGCGTTGAAGCTGACCACGGCCAGCTACTGGCGTCCGAGCGGCAAGAACATCCACCGCTTTCCTGACGCGAAAGAGACCGACGAATGGGGCGTGCTGCCGAACAAAGGTTTTGAGCTCAAGCTGAGCGACGCCGAGATGGGTGAGTTGGTGCGTGTGCGGCGCGAGCGGGACATGCTGCTCGTGAGTCACGCCCCCGCGGCGGTCTCGGCCCGGCAGAAGAATGACCCAACGAAATCGACCGACGAGAAGCCCAAGGCCGACGCGAGCAAGAACGATCAGGAATCGAAGAAGTCGGACGCGCCGAAAGATAAGAAGGACGACGCGAAAGCTAAGGACGCAACCGGAGACAATGCGAAAGTCGCCGAGCCCGCAAAGGACAACAAGCCGTTCGTCGATCGGCAGTTGCAAAAGGCGCTCGACTATCTGACGACCGAGTTGGCGAAGGCCCAGTAACGGTGTTGCTGCTGGCCCTGGAGTCAACGTGCGACGAAACCGCGGCCGCGGTGATTAGCGACACGCTCGAAGTCCGTGGCGCGGCGGTCGCCACACAGGACGAACTGCACCGACGCTTTCAAGGTGTCGTGCCCGAGGTCGCCTCGCGGGCCCATGTCGAACGGATCCTGCCGGTCATCGATCAAGCTCTCCGGCAAGCTCAAGTCACACTCGCCGACATCGGTTGCGTCGCCGTCGCGAATCAGCCCGGGCTGGCGGGCTCGCTGTTGGTCGGACTCGCCGCTGCGAAAAGTCTGTGCGTGGCGCTCAATGTGCCGCTCGTGGCGGTGAACCATGTGCATGCCCATCTGTATGCATGTCGGTTGATTTATGGTCCCGACGTGTTTCCGTCGGTCGGCTTGGTCGTCAGCGGCGGGCACACGAGTCTCTTTCGCTGCGACAATGGCCGATCGTTCGAGTGGCTCGGCGGGACCATCGACGACGCGGCGGGCGAAGCGTTCGACAAGGTCGCTAGTCTGCTGCAACTCGGCTATCCCGGCGGTCCGCTGATTCAACGCTTGGCCGAGGGAGGCGATCCGACCGCCTATCGTTTCCCACGATCGTTTGCGAACGAACCTGATCGCCTGCAATTCAGCTTCAGCGGCTTAAAGACCGCGGTACGCTACGCGATCGCGGGCAAGAACGCCGCCGAAGTTGACCCGAGCGTCCTCAGCGAGCAGCAGCGACGCGATCTGGCGGCGAGTTTTCAGGCGGCCGTGATCGACGTGCTGGTAACGAAGTCATTGCACGCCTTGAAAGCCACGGGTCTCAAGAAGCTGTGCATCGGCGGCGGCGTCGCGGCCAACGGGGTGCTGCGGCAACGGCTGCAAGAGTTGGCCCAGCAGAAGCGAATCGAGATCTACATCGCCCCGCCAAATTTATGTACCGACAACGCCGTGATGGGCGCGATCGCATTCGAGCGGTTGAACGCCGGATTGACCGAGTCGCTTGAGTTGGATGTGCAGGCGGGCTTGATGCGGAAGAAATGAGCGGGGGAGATTTCAACACGGAGAGCACGGAGGACACGGAGAAGAAGGCAGGAGGAAGAGGTTCTTGGTTCTTGATTTCAAGAGTTGAGTGCTTCGACCGGTTCTTCGAGACACGCAACTCACTCGCTCGTGCTTTTCACTTTGCACTTTGCATTTGTCATTTTGCACATTGCATTTTTCCTCCTTCTTCGTCTCCGTGTTCTCCGTGTTGAATCTGCCTTTCAAAATCGCGCTCGTCCTGCCTGCGGACCAAATCTTCGCGAGTACAGCAGCCGGAATTGTCCGTCGAACTGCTGATCGCTGCCGCCACCGAGTGGCGTGACGTACGCGGCAGTCAGGTAGCCGCGATTGCGGAGTTCGAACGTCGTACCCAGCGAAAGATTGAGTAGTTCAATCGACTTCGAGAAGTCGCCAATCGCCAACGGCCCGCCGACCACAATGTCGTTGCGCTGGAGTGAGCGGTTGTAGTGCAACTCGAACATCGTGGCGATGCCAGTCAGGGGACCCGAGCGGTTGGCGCGCATCAACCAGCGACCGAGACCGGTGCTCGCGAACAGAAACGTCGAGCTCTGCAACTGACCGATCTTGGTCATCTGGTTGCCTGCCGCGAGTCCCAGCACCGGATTGCCGGACGTGTCGACATCGACTTGCAAGAACGACTGGCTGAACCACTGATCGTTGGGCGTCCACAGCATGCCCAAGAACGGCTGCAAGTGCGTGGCGCGATTTTGGATCGAGACGATTTGTTGCCCGCTCGGCAAGAAGACGTTCGTATCGTCGGCCGTCGGCAGTGTGATGCCCAAGCCGCCCGAGTATGACCAGACACCGTCGCTGAGCAACAACGCCTTGACGGCCATCGTGATGTTGCCGAACTCGGGATTCGACGTAATCGGCTGACCGGTGGTGAGATTGCTATCGAGCGTCAGGGCCATCGGAAAGCGAATCTCGAACGACATCTGCCGATCGAAGAAGGTTTTCTCGAAGCCCGGGGTCATGCGATTGACGTTGATGCCGGTCTCGGTGAGCGGCACGTTCTCGAACAAGTCGTACATCAAAAAGACCCGGTCGCGCGGCATGGGGCTGTTGCCTTCCATGATCTTCTGACCACCCACGCCACCGCCGCTGCCCGGGTTCGGCACGTTGACAACGAGCGGCGTAGCGATCTGGAACGTCGCCGTGGCCGTGCCAAGCAAGCCGACTTGGGGTGGGCCCGGTGCCGGGACTGCGGTGATGGTCGCTGTACCCATGCCGATCAAAGGTGACGAGCCCGGCGGGTTCGGCGCGGTGCCGTCGGGCATCATGTTCGGCTGCGTCGAGGCGAGCGGCACTTGCTGACCCGGGCCGACGAGCGGCGTCGGTTGATCGGAGAGGAAAAACGGCGTGGGGAACTGGGCCGTGTCGCCGAAGCCCAGTCGATCGATCGGCGGGGCAGCTTGGCCTGTGAAGAATTGGTGATTGATCACCGACAAGTTCGGCACGGTCATCGGCGTGAGTGTATACACGGTCGATTTCGAGCCGGTACCGCCGAAGAAGTCGCCGATCATCGCGGGAGACATCGACATCGGGCCCGACGCGAGCCCCAACGGACTATTGAGATTGTTGACGTTGAAGTCCTGCGGGCGCACCACGCGCTGAGCATCGCTCGCCGTGGGATCGGGAATCGTCTTCGGCGCGGTGGGGGCCGGAGTCGCAGGTTTGGCGGTGGGTGCTTGCGGCGGCGCGGCAGGTTTCGCCGGCGCGTTGGGTTGCGGCAGCGGGTTGGCCACGCCAGGTGGTAACGGCGGTGGAGGCGACGGTTTCGTCGCGGGAACACTCTGCTTGAACGACACGGGCTGCAAGAGTTCGGTCTCTTCCGCAGTGGTCGACGCACTGCCGCCGATCACCATTGCCCAACTCAGCAACGCCCTGGCGCTGAGACGCCGTGCGCGGCGACTCCACGCTCGGCGGCGCGAAAACATTCTCGTCGTTGATTCAACCTGCCGCATCCACGTATCCTCGGCCCAGCTAACGGGTGTGATCGCTTCTTAAGGTTCCGTCGGTTCCGGTTATGCCGTATCTTGAGAAGGAATCGATCACCGAAGGTTTAACGCCTGCCGAGTTTCGACAAACTGGCGAGTCTCGGTGGAATGACTGAAGTTGGAGTGGCACTAGCAATGCAGGCGTCTCTGCCCCGCATCATTCTCGCCAGCACGTCACGCTATCGAAGGCAACTTGTCAAGCGGTTGGGAGTGCCATTCGACTGCGTCGCGCCTTTGGTGGACGAAGAGTTGCTGAAAGATCCCCGCTTGGCGCCGCTCGAGCTCGCGCGGCATCTAGCTCGGGCCAAGGCGCGCAGCGTCGCCGAGCTGCACCCCGACGCGATCGTGATTGGCAGTGATCAGTTGGCCGTGATCGACGAGCAAGTCTTGGGAAAGCCGGGTTCCCGGGCACGCGCCATCGAACAACTTACGCAGCTGGCCGGCCGCGCTCACCGCCTGATCACGGCGATGTCGGTTTGGCATCGCGGCGTTGAGCATGACCATGTCGATGTCACGACGTTGACGATGCGCGATCTGACCCCGGTCGAGTTGGCCCGATATGTCGATGCAGACGAACCTTTCGATTGTGCGGGTTCTTACAAGCTCGAAGCGCGTGGCATCGCGCTATTTGCCTCGATCGAGACCGCCGATCACACGGCGATCACCGGTCTGCCGCTGATCGCGCTCGTGAGCATGCTCCGCGATTTTGGCGTCAGCGTGCCGTAGGTTGCACCTACAACCGGCAAGAAGAGTATTCATCACGTTCCAGGTGATGTGCGGCGGAAAAGATTCTGCGCAAACCTTGTGCGAGTTCGACGGTGCTGTGTTCGTACATCATCACGAGGAGCGTGTGATGGAGACTCTTTTCGCGTTGTCAAATGAGTAAGCCGTGAAACGCTCCAACGCACGACCCCGACAGACCGGAATGATCCACACGATTGCCTAAATTGCGTCGAGCGAACGAACCACAATACGCGGATAGATTAGCACTTCGTCATGGGTTGCCTAAGTTTGCTAGCACCCGTATCCGATACCTTCTCTTGCAGCCGTGACCCCCAACGCGTGCGACCTGTTCGCGAAGTGAGCTGGGCTCAACGGAAGTGCTGATCGGCCTTTCAGCGATTTCATGGCCGACGGCTTCTCAGTGTCACTTTGATCTTGGAATGGCTGCCCCCGCCTCAAACGCTCGCCAAGCGTAACGATTTCCCTGGTAGGAGACTAGGAATGAACCGATCACGCGTCGCACTCTCGTTGTTGATGATGGTCTATGTACTGTCGTTGCTCGCGGTAGGACAAGCCGACGATCACCGCAAACGTCGCGTCACGGGATCCGCACCGATGAAGACCGCCGCACCTGTCGGCGAGGCATCGTCGGCCATCGCCCCGGCAGGCGATTCGTTCACTTATTATGGCCCGGATGACGCAGCGATTGCCGACGAAAGCGCGCTTGCCGAAGAGGCGTTTCCCTACGCCGCGTCCGAGTTGGCCGAGACGCCCGAGTATCTGCTCGGTGGCAACGAGTTCACGGCCGCCACGGCCGATGAGTTCGTCGAGTCGCTCGGCGTCGACGCTCCGCCGGAGTATCAGGCCGAGTATCTCCGCGACGCGCAAGCGAACGAAAATGTCGCGCCGCTACCGCCGGTCGAGATCGCCGAGACCCGCGAGCCTGCGCCTGTCGACATGCTCAACGAGGAACTGGCGAATTCCGCGTCGGAGTCGGCCGACATGGATCTCTCGGTCGATACCGTGTTGTTCGACACGCTCGGACAAACCGATGATACCGACGAGGCGTTCTACGCTCGGCAGCAAACACTCGCGCCGTCGCCCGAGACGCCGGTTGACACGTGCCCGCACTTTCATGGCTGCACGAATGGGATTCGTTGCCCGTTGATCGATCGCTGCCGCGAATTGATGCAGCAGTGGCAGCCGCAAGAGCCGGCGAAGAGTGTCGAGATCGAGACGCTCGCCGAGCCGGTTGTTGAGCCCGTTGCGGTTACCGAGTCGCCACGAGCCGTAAGTCCGTACTCGGGCGAATATGGTCCGAGCTACGATCTCGAGG
>JAEUIL010000145.1 GCA_016794255.1 Planctomycetaceae bacterium
GACTGCGGCGACTAATCCCTTCACAATCACGAATGGGCTGGCCCGATAGCGATAGCATGGCGGGAACTCCGGAAGGAGGGTAGGAAGGTCGAGAGGCGGGGTGCTGTGTCCGAGCATTAGCCATAGCCAATTTATCGGCGAGTTTTGATGCACGTCAAGAGGATTTTATGCTCCCGAGCGATTCTGTGTTACGGAACGACGCCGAGCCGCGAGTCGCGATGAGCGATGAGACGATGGGACGATGGGACGAATTTTTCGTGACTGCTCTACGCGTGCCAAATACATCGTTGATTCCTAGCTTGAGAACACTTCTGCAAGTTGCCGCTCATGTCGAGCAGCGATTCGTTCGAGCTGAGCGAGAAGCAGCTTGCACTAGCAACTCACTTCCGCCACATTGCTGAGATTGTCGGACAACAACGTGGATGGAGCGTTATGATTCGTTCTGCGGTTACGATCAGTTTGGTGGACGAAGCTCGCGGCGGACCGTTTGTTTTTTGGGACGATTGGCAAGCCGCCTGCCGCGCGGCGAAGGAACTGGGTTTTGATGCCGTCGAGATCTTCGCCCCCGGCCCGGAAGCGATCAATGTTCCGGCGTGGCGTAGCGTGCTCGGCGAGCTTGGTTTGAGTGTCGCCGCCGTGGGTACCGGCGCCGGTTGGGTCAAGCACAAGCTGCATCTCGCGCTGCCCGATGCATCTGCGCGTCAACGGGCCCAAGCGTTCATTCGCTCGATCATCGATCTCGGCGCGCAGTTTAACGCCCCTGCGATTATCGGTTCCATGCAAGGCCGTCACGGCGATGGCGTCGACGCGCCGACCGCTCAGGCGTGGCTGATCGAGGGCCTGAATCAGCTCGGCGCGCATGCCAAGAGCGTGGGCCAAACGTTGATCTACGAACCGCTCAATCGTTACGAGACCAATCAAGTCAACTCGGTGGAGAGCGGCTTGCGGTTGCTCGAAAAGCTCGCCGTGGACAATGTCACGTTGCTGAGCGATCTGTTTCACATGAACATCGAGGAAGTCGATATCGCCGCAGCGTTGCGACAGGCCGGGCGGCACGTGGGACACGTTCACTTTGTCGATTCCAATCGTCGCGCCGCGGGCTTTGGTCACATGGATTACGCCCCGATCGCCGCCGCGCTGCGTGACATCAACTACACGGGTTACGCCTCGGCCGAGGTCTTGCCGCTGCCCGACTCGTTGTCCGCGGCTCGGCAAACCATCGCCGCTTTTCGACGTTGGTTCCGCTAATGACCCGGGCGTGCTCGAACCATTTGATTCAGGATCGTTCGTATGCCCATCGACACCGTGCATGCCTTCGCCACGATTCGCGAACTGGGACGACGCTTGCGGGCGCGTCAGTTCACAAGCGTCGACCTGACTCGGCTGTTTCTCGACCGGCTCGAGAAACATGGTAAGGCTTTGAACGCCGTGGTGACGATCACTGGCGAGATCGCGCTAAGGCAAGCTCAACAAGCCGACGACGACCTTGCCGCCGGTCGCGATCGTGGGCCGTTGCATGGCATTCCGTACGGGGCCAAGGATCTGCTCGCGACCGTGGGCGCGCCGACGACATGGGGAGCGCCGCCGCTCGCCGATCAGCGGTTCGATGAGGATGCCACGGTGGTCGCGCGTCTGCGTGAGGCCGGAGCCGTGTTGGTCGCCAAGTTGGCGATGGTCGAGCTTGCCGGAGGTTTGGGTTACGAACAAGCTGATGCCGCACTCACCGGACCGGGGTTGAATCCCTGGAACCCGAAACATTGGGCCGGCGGATCGAGCAGCGGGTCGGGAGCCGCCGTCGGAGCTGGGCTGGTACCGTTTGCGATCGGCAGCGAAACCTCGGGCTCGATCGTGACTCCCGCGGCGTATTGCGGCGTCTCGGGACTGCGGCCCACGTATGGTCGCGTGAGCCGGCACGGAGCGATGGCGCTCACGTGGTCGTTTGATCGCTTGGGGCCGATGGCCCGGTCGGCCGACTGTTGCGGATTGGTCTTGGCCGCCATCGCCGGCTACGATCCGCTCGATCTCTCGACGTCGGAACGCGATTACAAGTACGACGCCAAGAGCGACTCCGAGCGTTTCAAGCTCGCCGTGGTCGCCAACTCGGCCGACGGCATCCAGCCCGAGGTCGCCGAGAACTTTGCGAAGTCGCTCGAGTTTCTGCGCGAGCGGGCCGAGATCACTGAGGTGCAAACGCCCGACCTGCCGTACGGCGCGGTGGTTGGCACGATCATCGACTGCGAGGCGGCCGCGGTGTTTGAACCGCTGCTCGACGACGGACGAGTGTGGAAGATGCGGGCCCCCGAGGATCGCATCGGCCTGCACGTCGAGCAGTTCATCTCGGCCAAGGATTACATCAACGCCCAACGCATTCGCCGCGTGATCGCTCGTGAAATGGACAAGCTGCTCGCGCCGTTCGATGCGATCGTGATGCCTGGTCGGTCGAGCGTCGCGCCGCCGATCGATCGCACCTTCGGAGAATACAGCCGGGCCTGGAAACACCCGACTATGGGCACGGCCGAGAACGCGGCCGGGGTGCCTTCGCTGACCTTGCCGAACGGCTTCGGACCGCACAAGTTGCCGACCTCGATTCACTTCGCCACGCGCGCTTTCGACGAGAATCGGTTGCTGCGATTGGGACGGTATCTGCAGAACAAAACCGATTGGCACCAGCGACGCCCGCCGTTGGGCTGAGACCAGTCACGCAGTTAGTTGGCCATTCAATTCTGGTAGTGGCGTGCTCGCCTTAAACGTTACAGATTTGTTCTGTGGTACGGGAGCGACCTGCGTGCGATACAGCCCTACCGTGATGCCCGCGAGCAGGAATAGCAGCGAGTTATCGAGCGACGAGTAACTCATCTCGTGAAAGATGAGTTGCGGCGCGTAGACGGCGATCGCTCCGAGCGTCAGCAACGCGTGTCGCT
Source organism: Planctomycetaceae bacterium (assembly GCA_016794255.1). Classification (GTDB taxonomy): domain Bacteria; phylum Planctomycetota; class Planctomycetia; order Pirellulales; family PNKZ01; genus JAEUIL01. The sequence continues at coordinate 2,922 of JAEUIL010000145.1, forward strand.
TCGGCCAGGCGTCGAGTTGCGGCTGGCGAATGATCCGCCACGTCATCCACGACCAGCCACCCATCGTGGTCAAGAACAGGCTCAGGCCAATCGCTCCGGTTTCGGTGAGCAGACTCAAGAGCGTGTTGTGATGCACGTACGGCCGCAGCAAGCTGATCTCGAGCTCCGTGGTGCGATCGTCGAGATAATCGAGCTTCGCTAGCGGGAATCGTCCGAACCCCACGCCGAGCCAAGGACGATCCAAAAACATCTTCCATGACACATACGCGAAGCTGACTCGCAGCTCGGCCGACTCTTTCGTCTCAGCCGCCGATTGCTCGCGCTGAAAGCCGACGAGACTTTCGAGACTCGTGGTCAACACCAGCACGCCGGCCAGCATCCCGCCGCCGATCATCAGCCATCGCCAAGCCGCCGGCAACACGATGAGCAGCGAGATGCCCACGCCGGCCGCGGCTCCCATCCACACGCTACGCGTGAAGCTAAACAGGATGCCAGCCACGAAGAGCGGCGTGACGAGCGTGATCGCGGTTCGTCCCCAGCGACCCAAGCTCGGTCGCCACATCCAGGCCGCGAGCAAACACACGCCGACATAGTGTCCGTAACTCACCGCTTGCACCATCGGGCCCCGTGCACGGCCGAAGTGCAAACCGACGGTCGGATCGGCGATGTATGTCGGAAACACCAGCGGCCAGAGCTTGGCCATCTCGAGCAGCGAGATGATGCCGAGGTAAACGCCAAAGCCGGCGAGGAAACCCTGCACATGGCGCGTGGCCCGCGCGTCGATTGGCGACTGCCGCACGAGCCAGTAGATCGCCAGCGGCGTGACATAACCGCCGATCAACCGCCACACGGGCGACGTGTCCCCTTTGAGCGACTGACTCATATCGGTCGACAGCATGCTGCCGGTCAGGAGCACGACCAACGCACCGAGCGACCAATCGACAAACGTCAACGGCTTGGGATCGGCGCGACCGGTGAGCCGCAGCAACACGTATTGTCCGGCCAGAAAGACGAGCAGCACACGATCGAGGGTCAACGGCACCGGCCCGAGATCGAAGTGGACAAAGTGATAGCCAAAGCAGCAGATCGTCAGGATGAACGCCAACGCGCCGTCGATCTGCGAGCCGTGCCAAAACAGCCACACTCCCCAAACAACCCCGGCCAAGGCGGCGACTGCGATCAAGATTTCCATAACCGGCGTGCTCGTGGCGAAGGCAAAATCCGGTAGCGATACCGTTTGGGGAGGTGTGCCATGTCCACGTCTGCGTGGACATGCGTTCTCTCGGGAAACATGCCCACGCGGACGTGGGCATGGCACACGATTCGACCCCAAAGACATCGCTACTCAAAATCCAACCCCCAAACATAGGTCGTGGCCAGTTGTCACGCCGCCGTGATGCCGAAATGCAACACGACTAACCCCGACGAAAGGTTCTCGCCCGAAAAGATTTGCATCCGGCCGAACTTGACCAACATTTGAGCGGAACACCGCACGGGCCGGGGTCTTTCTCCAGCTCAAAGTTCTCGATCGCCGACGCCAGCGATCGGACTTGCTCCTGTTACGACTCCGATAGGACGGTCATGTCACTTTGCCTGGAACCCGCTTCGCCGCTTGTCGAGACCCATTGCGAGCGTGTCGATACGTTCGCGGTGCTCGATCCCGCCCGCTGGAATGAGTTGGCGGCGCAAGTCCCGTTTCGCCGTTGGGAATGGCTCGAAACTTGGTGGCGGCATTATCGTCACAATCGCTGCGAGCTGTTCTTGCTCGTGGTCCACAACGCCGAGGGAGACGTGATCGGCGTGGCGCCATGGTACGTGGAACGCTCGGCCGTCTGGGGTCGCGTGATTCGTTTGCTCGGCTCGGGCGAGGTGTGCAGCGACTATGTGTCGGTCTTGTGCCAACCGGGGTTAGAAACCGCGGTGGCTCATGCTTTGGCCGATTGGCTCACGACCCGCGGTCGTCTGCTGTGGGACCTCATCGATCTCGACGGCGTCGACGATCACGACGGCGTCACCTCGGCGTTGATCGATCAGCTCGAACACACTGGTCAACCGGTCGATTGGCGCACGGAGTTGAGTTCATGGCGTATCGAGTTTCCGCCCACTTTTGATGGCTGGCTGGGGCAACTGTCGAAGAGTCGCCGCGAGAAAGTGCGGCAAATGATGCGGCGGATGTACGACTCGGGCCGAGCCGTGCCGCGATTGGCTCATACACCGGCCGAAGTGCGCGAGGCGTGGGGCATCTTGCGTCAATTGCACGGCGAGCGTCGCAACAGTCTCGGTCAGTCGGGCTGCTTCGCGTCGCAGCGGTTCCAAAGTTTTCATGACGAGATCGTCGATCGCTTTCAGTCGCTGGGGCAACTGCGGCTGCATTGGGTCACGCTCGACGATCAACCCGTGGCCGCCGAGTACGACCTGACCGGCGGCGACACGGTGTACATGTATCAAACCGGGTTCAACCCGCAGTTCGCCGAACATCAACCCGGCTGGCTCAACACGATCGGCACGTTGCGGTTCGCGTACGAGCAGGGGTTCAAGGTCTACGACTTCATGCGGGGCGACGAGCCCTACAAGGCTAGCTGGCGGGCCAAGCCACGCATTCAGTGGCACGTGCGCGTCGCCGCAGACCGTTGGTTCCCACGGCTGCGCGATCGATCCTGGCATGCGGGGCGAGATTTCAAACATTGGCTGCGCGCACGACGAGAGCAGTTCTCCCAATGGTGGAGCGATCAGTCGGCACCCGGCGCACCGCAACCTTCCGCGACGGGAGACGCCTCGTGATTACGGCTCGTGAACTGCTAATGCATGCCTACTACGCCGCCTCGTGGCCGGTGCGGACGATCATCAATCGCCGCGACGCGCTGCGCGGCAAAGCGCCGATCAGCGTGCTGTTCTATCACCGCGTAGCCGACAGTGCGCCGAACCCATGGACGTGTACCAACGCCCAATTCGCGCAGCAGATGCGATGGTTGAAGCAGCATTTCGACATGATCACGATCGGCGAGGCGCAGCAGCGTTTGCGCAACGGCCTCAGCAATCGCCCGGCAGTGTGCGTGACGTTTGACGATGGCTACGCCGAGAACTGCGAGCAGGCGATTCCGCTGCTCGTTCGCGAGGCGATCCCGTGTACGTATTTCGTCGCCACGCGCTATGTGTTCGATCAACTGCCGTTTCCACATGACCTGGCCCGCAGTCAGCGTTTGCAGCCGAACACGTTGAACCAACTGCGCGACATGGCCAAAGCCGGTATCGAAATCGGCGCTCACACGCGTAACCACGTCGATCTGGGGCAGATTCACGATCCCCATCGACTCGAGGACGAAGTGGTGCTGGCGGGCGAAGAATTGCAAGCCGCGGTGGGCAAGCCGGTCCGGTACTTTGCGTTTCCGTTCGGACAACATCCGAACTTGAATGCCGAAGTGTTTCATCTGGCCCACGCCGCAGGTTACGAGGCCGTGTGCTCGGCCTATGGCGGCTACAACGTCCCCGGCGACGACGCCTTTCATCTGCAACGCGTTCACGGCGATCCCGAGTTTATTCGCGTCAAGAACTCGACGACGATTGACCCGCGAAAGCGCTTTACGAAGCGCTACGACTACGAGACCGCGCAGCATGAGCCGGCCGAAACGCGCTCGGAAGCGACAGCCAAGGACGAACACGCAGTCTAACGCCACGCATCACACCTCAGCAACATGTTGAACCATCATGTTTCGTCGCAATCTGATACCGCCGCAGCAACGTGAGCCCTTGCGGGTCATGTTCGTAATCACGAGCATGCCGGTCGGTGGCGCCGAGACGCTGCTCGTCAATCTCGTCCGTCGCTTGGACCGCTCGCGTTTTCAACCCGAGCTGTGTTGCCTGAAAGAGTTTGGCCCGCTGGGCGAAGTGCTCGCGGCCGAGATCCCGGCTCATACCGGATTGCTCGCGCACAAGTACGACTTCGCAGTGCTCAAGCGGCTGACGCTGCTCATGCGCGAGCGCAAGATCGACGCGGTCGTGACCGTCGGCACCGGCGGCGACAAGATGTTCTGGGGACGACTCGCGGCATGGCGAGCGGGAGTGCCGGTCATTCTGTCGGCGTTGCACTCCACGGGCTTGCCCGATCATGTCGAGCTTCCCAACCGCTTGCTGTCGCCGATCACCGACGGCTTTATCGGCTGTGCCACGCCGCATGCCCGCTACTTGACGACCCACGAAGGCTGCCCGGCCCGCAAGGTGTATGTCGTTCCGAATGGCGTCGATACCGAACGGTTTTGCCCGGTGCCGCCGAACGAAGAACTACGGGCGTCACTCGGTCTAACGCCAGAAAATCCGGTGGCGGCGATCGTTGCAGCACTTCGGCCCGAGAAGAATCATGAGCTGTTCCTGCGAGCTGCCAAGCTCGTGCACAATCAGTTGCCGCAAGCACGCTTCCTGATCGTGGGCGACGGTGCGCGACGCGCCGAACTGGAGGCGTTCAACACCTCGCTCGGTCTCGACGGCGTGGTCAAGTTTCTCGGCACGCGCAGTGATGTGCCCCAAGTGTTGTCGCTTGTCGATACCTTGGCGCTGTCGTCCCACATGGAAGCCAATCCGGTTTCGATTCTCGAAGCGCTCGCATGCGGCAAGCCGGTCGTGGCCACGCGTGTTGGCTCGATTCCCGAGACGGTCCACGACGGTGTGAACGGCTACTTGGTGAGTGCGGGCGATGAGCAAGGCATGGCCGATCGCATGGGCCAGCTGCTCCGCTTCCGCGCGTTTGCCGCCAATCTCGGTCAAAAGGGTCGCCAGGGGGTCATCGATCATTGGTCGCTTGAGCGGATGGTGAAAGGGTACCAGGACCTGATCACGTCGATCTATCTCTCCAAATGCCCCCCCACGCTGCTCGATTTGCCGGTCTCGTCGACCGCACCCGAAACCACACCCGAGGTCGACACGAACGTCGAAGCCGAACCGGTGGGCGCGGCGTAGCGCTG
>JAEUIL010000158.1 GCA_016794255.1 Planctomycetaceae bacterium
TCGTGAAGTCGGAGCAATTGCCGACTCGTTCGCGAATGTTATCCGAGAAAGCGGATACACCTGCTACGCCGCGGCGATCATGCCGGAGCATGTGCATCTCGTCATGCGCAAACATCGGGACTCAGCCGAGACGATCACGAAACATCTGCAAGACGCGAGTCGGGCGGCGGTGCTGGAACTGAGAACGCGGCCGATCACGCATCCCGTCTGGGGTGGGCCGGGCTGGCGAGTGTTTCTGGAGTCACGCGCCGATTTGGAACGGACGATTCGGTATGTGGAAGAGAACCCGACGAAGGCGAGATTGCCGAGGCAAGTGTGGGCGTTTGTGAGGAGGTACGATGGTTGGGTGCCGAGCGGGGCGACGGTGTCGGCGCGAAACCGCAAGCGAAGGACAGGGCCGTGCCAGTAAGAACGTCTATCGCGTACAAAACAAAACACCCCGATCGCAGGTGCTCGCCTGCGATCGGGGTGCCGTTCGTAAACCACTAGGCGGTCACTTCGTAACCCTTGCGCTGCTCGCGCTTCAGCCAGCCGTTGGCTTCGGTGTCGCCCTCGATCTGCTCGGTCTTAGCGTTCCAGTTCAACTTGCGACCGAGCCGAATCGCGATGTTCGCCAAGTGACACGTCGACATCGCGCGATGATGCGTGTCGACATCGCTGATCGGCTGCGAGCGATCGTTGATGCAATCGAAGAAGTTGGCCATGTGATTGCCCGGCTTCTTGCCCTTGTACAACTTCGCAATCACACCGTCGGCGAGCGGCATGTCCTTCATCGCTTCGACCGCCGAACCACGCAGCGCGCCGCGACTGACGAACAAATCGCCCTTGTCGCCCGTGATCTGAATGCCGTTCTCGCCGTCGCTGAGAATGTGCAGCTCGACGTCGCCCGGGTACATGCACTTCACATCAAACTTGGTCGCCGCGTTGTACATGTTGTTGACCGTGGGCCAGCCGTTCTTGTACGGCACCGGATGCTCGGCCATCACTCCTTCGACGCTCAACGGACCGCTGTGCTCCATACCCAACATCCAGGTGGCGATGTCGACGTGGTGCGCACCCCAGTCGGTCATCTTGCCGCCCGAGTACTCGTACCACCAGCGGAATTCATAGTGCGTGCGGCTGTACGGATACTTGCCCTTCGACGGGGCCGACACATAGTCGACCAACGGGCATTGTCCGAGCCACATTTCCCAATTGAACCCGGCGGGAACCATAGCCGTCGGCAGAGCGGGGCTCGTCGGCGCGGCGCCGATCCGGCACTCGACGCTCTTGATCTTGCCCAAGCGACCTTCGCGGCAAATCGCCACGGCGGTCAAGAATTGATGCTGGAACGAGACTTCGTTCTTCTCTTTGTTCGCCTTGGTCGACATTTCGCTGCGCTGCTGCGTGCCGACTTGGAACACTCGGCCGGTCTCTTTGAGCACTTTGAGAATCTGCTTCCCTTCGTCGATGGTCAACGTCAACGGCTTTTCGCAGTAGACATCTTTGCCCGCCTTCATGGCGTCGATCGCGATCTTGCTGTGCCAGTGGTCGGGCGTGACGATCGTGACGACATCAATATCTTTGCGATCAAGCAGCTTGCGATAATCTTCGTACACATCGACCTTGCGTTCCCGGCCGGCCTTGCTGTGAACTTCGAGCGCCTTGGCCTTGGCCTTGTCGGTCATCGCGACATCGACATCGCACACCGCGACGCAATCGGCGAAGTTCATCGCCTGCGGACCGACAGCGTTCCAACGATCGCCAACACCGATGCAACCGAGCACGCGGCGATCACTGGGGGCGGTCGTCTTGGCATCTTGCCCAATGACGGGACTGGTCCAGGCAAAGTACGGAACCTGACTCAAGGCGGCGACCGAGGCGGTCGTTTGCAAGAAATGACGACGTGAAGCGCGATGCGACATGGCGAAACCTGTGTGAGGGTAAAGGGGCGACACGCAAGGACAACGCTCAGGAGCGGCCAGGCGAACCGTTTTAGTTTAACTTGTCGGTCCAGCGGTCTCTACACCCGGGCGTTTGATCGTGATCCGACTTGAAACGGTGTGCCATGTCCACGTCTTCGTGGACATGCCTGCCCCTGGGAAAAGCATGGCCACGCGGACGTGGCCATGGCACACGATTTTTGCCCACCGGGCCCCCTTAACCGCGTCCACGGCCGCACACCTGCCGTCGTCGCGACCGCCCGAAATTGTTAGATTACCGGCACCGGAGCGTTCCAAGCTCGGCGATTCGCCGGCGAATGGCTCGTGGGGTGACACCTTATGCGGCAACCTATCCGTGTGATCGTTGGTCTCGTTGTCTGGACGGCGCTCATCGCCGGGCCGTGGCTCGTGCTGCGCCAGGCGGGTTTGACCGCGCAAGCCACACACACATTGTCGCAGCTCGGGCAGTATTGGACGGGCAGCTGTC
>JAEUIL010000169.1 GCA_016794255.1 Planctomycetaceae bacterium
CGGTCCCTCGGCCGCCGTTTGATTGATCAGCGACAGCTCGCTTGACGCCCGATAGACCGAGAGTTGTTGCTCGAAATCTTCGAGCTGATCGAGTGCCGCCAGGGCGACGTCGGGCCCGGTTTCGTGCTGACCGGCGTTCAAATAGACGGCAAACTCGCACGCCATCGCCTGTCGCGCGAACTGCATCTGATACGTATGCACCGGCGGCGACGGATTCGCCAACGGGCCATCGTTCACCGCCGCGGCCCGTTGCTCGATCGCGTCGCGGACCGGTTTTCCCTGCAAAAACTCGCGGCGATTGCTGGCGGAAGGGTCAGACATACGGGGATTATAACCCGGCGGGGAACGACGGGAGGGAAAATGACGAATGTCGAAATTCCAATGACGAAAGAAGCCCGAATGACGAATGACCAAAGGAAATGCGAGCTTCGACATTCGTCATTTCCCGTCCAACGCATGTTGCCGGTGAGCCGATCCCGATAGATAATAGAGCCCGCGGTGGGAGGGTTTCGTTCCGCGTCCAATGAGCCGAGGAGTAGCGAGCATGCGTCGTTCCAATCTGACTGGGTGGGAGTTGGTCTGGATCGTTCTCCCGGTGGTGACCGGCTGCATGGTCGCTGAAGAGTTGCTCGCCGCGGGTCAAACGCGCACTGCTCCGCCTCCCAAATTCGATCAAGCCGTGATCGATGTCTTCGCGCCGGATGCTCGCAAGATCGTCGGCGAGGGCGAGCCGGGCCCGATGCTCGTGACGCCGATGACCGTCGCGGTGCCGATGGGCCCTGGCGGTGCTCCGAGCGGCGGCGGTATCTGGACCGCGTTGATCTCGGGCGAGAGCATCGAGAGCGAAATCAAGTTCCAGCAGAGCATCTTGAGTGAATCGGCCAAGACGATCAACGGCTTCAAGAGCGGTGGCAACGTTAAGGCCCGCGACTCGCTGCTTATGATGGCCTCGCTGTTCGCGATCATGAACAAGTACGAAGGCGAGGTGAAGTGGAAGAAGGACAGCGAAGGGATGCAGCAAGCGTGCACCCAGGCCGGTAACAACTGCAAGACGAGCAGTGACAACGCCTACAAAGAAGTGACCAAGGTCGTCGACATGCTCAAAGCGTTGATGCAAGGGCAAGTCAGTGACCTACCCAAGCTCGATCCCGAGTCGACGTGGGGTCAGCACATCACGATCAATCCATTGATGAAGCGCTTGGAGCTGGCAGAGAAGGACCACCTCGGGCCTTGGACCAGCGATGCCGGCGCACTGTCGAAGAACAAGGATGCCGTGATCCGCGAGGGTGAAGCGCTCGCGTTCATCGGCCAGTTCATCAACGATCCGAGCTTCGATCTCGTCGAAAACGCCGACTACAAAGGCTGGGCGAACGACCTGGTCAAAGCGGGCAAGGATCTCGCGCAAGCCGCGAAGGATGGCGATCACGCCAAGGCGCTCGCCGCGTCGGCAGCGATCAAGAAGACCTGCGCCGACTGCCACGGGGCATATCGATAGTATCCATCACGCTCCGCGTGATGTGCCTTTCTAGAATTCACGATCAAATCGATAGGTAGTGATACTGCTTGGGCATGTGTGCCATGTCCACGTCTTCGTGGACATGCGAATTTCCCGAGAAACATTCCGACGCGGACGTGGGCATGGCAGACGATGCAGTCAAAAGACCTCACTATTAGTCGATATACACTCGCGCAACTTCTTCACCCCCGCCCATCACGCGGAGCGTGATGGATACAATGGTTGCACGTGTTCATCCAGCCGCCTATTCTGATCGTCGGGGTCCCGCATCGCTGTCAGGATGTCGTCGCTCATGAACGCTTTTCGCCGCGGTCTCGGTTGTCTCGCCTTGGTCACCCTGTCCGCACTCGCTCAGGCCGAGGATTGGCCGCAATTCCGTGGACCAAATTGCACGGGCGTGTCGACCGGCACGACTCCGCTGCCGACCAAGTTCTCAAAGAACGAGCAGGTCGTGTGGTCGGCCAAGCTGGGCGATGGCATCGGCTCACCGGTCGTCGCGGCCGGTCGGGTCTTTGTCAGCGAGATGGCGGACGACGCGACCGTGGCCCTGGTCGCTTATGACGCCGCGACCGGCAAACAACTCTGGCGACGCACGTGGCCCACAGGCGAGTTGCCCGAGATCCATCGCACGAACAGCCAAGCGGCGACGACCCCCGCGGCCGATGCGGAACGGGTGTACTTCTATTACCCGTCGCTCGGCATGTTCTGTCTCGATGCCAAGACCGGCGAGAACGGCTGGCATCGCAAGCTGCCGGTACCGTACTTTGTCTTCAAATGGGGCGCGGGCATGTCGCCGATCGTGCATGGCGATCTGCTCATCTTCTTGCAAGACGACGATCTCGCTCCCGCGTTGTATGCCTTCGACAAGAAGACGGGCCAACTACGCTGGAAAGACAACCGCAACGACCAATGCGTGAACTACTCGCATCCCGTGATTCACAGCAGTCCCACGGGCGACGAGTTAGTCGTGCCCGGCACGGGTCAGGTGATCGGCTACGATCTCGCCACCGGAGCGCGGAAGTGGCACGCGCGTGTGTTGCTGCGAAACATCAAGACCACGCCCGTCTATCGCGACGGGATCGTGTACATCTCGGTACAGAGCAGCGGCATCGCCAAGCAGTGGATCGCGTCGATCGATCAAAAGGACACCGGCAATCGCGACGGAAAAGTGACCAAGGACGAGATTCAAGCGTTCGTGGGCAAAATGCCCGTCCCCGAGGAGTTCTACAAGCGGACGTTCGATCGTGGCGATCTCAACAAGGACGGCGCACTCGAAGGCGCCGAACTCGACGCGGCCTTTCTGCCCCCCGGCAATGCGGCCGGAGCCCGGTTCGACGCGGCTGAAGCGGCCGATGAATACGTCTTGGCCGTGAAGTGTGGCGGCAAAGGGGATGTGACCGACACGCATCTCGCCTGGAAGCACAAGACCAAGCACACCGATCACGTCGTTTCGCCCATCGTGGTCGGCGAGCGGATGCTGCTCGTCAAGTCGGGCGGCATCACCACCAGCTTCGGCACCGGCGATGGCAAGGCGCTCGGCGGTCCGAAGCGCATCGGCAATGCCAGCGGCTATTTTGCTTCACCGATCACGGGCGATGGCAAAGTCTTTATCGCCGGCGATGACGGTCATGTGGTCGTGCTCAAAGACTCGCCCGACTGGGAAGTGTTGAGCTCGAACGACATGGGCGAAGCGATTCTCGCCACACCGGCGATCGCCGACGGCCGGTTGTTCATTCGCACTCGCACGGCGATCTACTGCGTAGGCAACCGCTAACGATGGCTCGCGTGACGCACACATGAAGTGCGCGACGTAGCCGAACTCGCCAGCCCAACGTAGCCGAACTCGCCTGAGTTCGGGTGGTTGCCCTGCCCAACGACTCCCGAATTCTGGCGAATTCGGCTACAGGATTAGTGACTCTTCTCAGATGCCTCGACTGACTGGCGAAACGTTGCACGGCGTTTGGGCCGCTTTGATCGTGCCCTGGACCGACGACGACTGCGTCGACGAGGCGCGATTTGCCGCCGAGATTCGAGCATACGCCGGAACCGGCATCCACGGGATTTACACCGGCGGCACGACCGGCGAGTTCTACGCGCAAGACGACGCTACGTTCGCCCAGGTGGCGCGCGTCGCGTGTCATGTCGGTCACGAGATCGGCCTGCCGGTGCAGATCGGCTGCACGGCGCTCAGCACCCGGCAAGTGTGCGAGCGGATTCGGGTGGCGATCGCCGCCGGGGCGGATGGGATTCAATTAGCGCTCCCGTTCTGGTTGGAGCTCAGCGACGACGAAGTTGTGACGTTCTTGCACGACACGGCTCAAGCAGCCGGCGAGACCGCAATGATTCTGTATCAGACCCTGCGGGCCAAACGGCGTGTCGGTGCCGAGTTGCTCGGCCGACTGGCTCGCGAATTGCCGACGCTGTGCGGCACGAAAGACACGGCCTGTTCGCACGACGAACTCCGAGCGATGGTTGCCGCCGCGCCGGGCTTGGCGATCTTCAGCGGTGAGCATGACTTGGCGGATCGACTACGGGCCGGTGGTCGAGGAACGTATAGCTCGATCACCGGGCTCAACGCGCGCAAGGTCGTCGAGTTGTACACACTCGCATCGTCGGACGACACAACCGCCGCGGCTCGCTTGCAAGCCGTGATTCATCGCTACACGTTTGAGTTGCTCGTGCCGATGGTGCGCGAAGGTTTGTGGGACTCGGCCGTCGATCGGGTCCAGCGCGTTGCCGGAGGGAGCGACGTCGGTCTGCGTTGCCAGCGCCCGTATCGCTCGGCCACGCCGGAGCATGTAACACGGTTGCTCGACTGGTGCCGCGAACATACGCCCGAGTTGCTGCCGTAAATCACGGTCGACAACTTTTCTTCCGTAGGTCGGGTCTCCAGTCCCGACCATGAATCTTCACAGACCCGGGTCGGGCTAGGAGACCCGACCTACAGAAGAGATCGTCGCCCGCCCCGTCCACGTGCGCCGATTCTCACGATCGTAGCGAGACTGCTCGTCACGCCGGGCTACGATGTGCTAGGCTTGCGGACTTGGAGCGTCTGATAGTATCCATCACGCTCCGCGTGATGGCGGAGGACGTGTTTCGTGATCCTTCGTTGAGAACCATTCGGGCCAAGTGTGTCCCGGCGCACATCACGCGGAGCGTGATGAATACTCTTTTTGTTGTGAACTCTCGAGCAAACCCACCCCAGCAGGATCGCGTTTCATGTCGCACGTCGCACTGGCCGAAACTTTGCGCCGTCACGGACAAGACCATCTGTGGCAGTTCGCCGATCAATTGAGCGTCGCCGATCGCGCCGCGCTCGAACGACAGATCGCGGGCATCGACTTTGCGCAAGTCGCCGAGCTGTTCCGCCATGGCGTGACGAATGAAAGTCACGCCGAACTGGCCGCTCGCGCCGCAGCGCCGCCTGCGTTTCGATTGAGTGGCCAGGGAAATCCGTTCACAGTCGCTGAAGCTCGTCGCGCGGGTGAAACGGCCCTTGCCGCAGGGCAAGTCGGGGCAGTGCTCGTGGCCGGTGGTCAAGGGACCCGGCTCGGCTTCGATCATCCGAAAGGGATGTACCCGATCGGCCCGGTATCGAACGCCACGCTGTTTCAGATTTTGATCGAAAAGCTCGTCGCCACCGGGCTTCGCTACGGCGTGCGGATTCCGCTGTATCTGATGACCAGCCCCGCCACGCATGAGGAAACGCTCGCGTATCTCGACGCAAATCAGCGGTTCGGACTCGCGGCCGAGGACTTGATCGTGTTTTGCCAAGGGACCATGCCCGCCGTGGATGCCCAGTCGGGCCGACTGTTGCTCGAAGCGCCCGGACGATTGTTCGCGAGTCCCGACGGTCACGGGGGCATGCTCGCCGCGCTCGACAAGTCGCAGGCACTTGCCGACATGCGCCGTCGTCAGTTGCGGCAGTTGTTTTACTTCCAGATCGACAATCCGCTCGTGGAAGTGTGCGACCCGGTGTTCGTCGGTTACCACATGCTGGCCGGTTCGGAGCTATCCACTCAAGTCGTGGCCAAGCAGCAAGCGACCGAACGCGTGGGCAACGTGGTCAGTGTCGACGGCCAAGTGCGGATCATCGAGTACAGTGATCTGCCGGCCGACATTGCCGCGCAGCAGAACGCCGACGGCAGCTTGAAGCTGTGGGCCGGGAACATCGCGGTGCATGTGTTCGACGTGGCGTTCTTGGAGCGAGTCGCGGCGGACGATCACTCGTTGCCGTTCCACGTCGCTCGCAAAGCGGTGCCGTATCTGAACGAACGTGGCGAGCTGATCACGCCCAGCGAACCCAACGCGATCAAGTTCGAGCGGTTCATCTTCGATCTGTTGCCGCTCGCCAAGCAAGCGATTGTCATGGAGATCGACGGACGCCGCGTGTTTGCACCGGTCAAGAATGCTCCGGGGAGCAAAACCGATTCGCCCGAGACGGTACGGCGGCAGATGCTCGATCTTTATCGAGAATGGCTCGCGGCGGCAGGTGCGAATGTCGGCGCGGCGGCGGTCGAGATCAGTCCCCGATTCGCCCTCGATGCGACCGAGTTGGCCAGCAAAATCGCGCCGGGCACGACGTTTGCAACAGATACCTATCTCACTTGCGACCATTATTCCCCGACCGAGAGCCCATCATGCTGCACGCGGTGATCATGGCCGGCGGCTCGGGCACGCGGTTTTGGCCCGAGAGTCGCGAAGCCCGTCCGAAACAGTTGCTGCGTCTGACCGGCGAGCGGTCGATGCTGCAATCGACCGTCGATCGCTTGTCGGGTTTAATCGGCGACGAGCGCATTCTCGTTGTCACGGGTAGAGGCATTGCGGCGGCGGTGAGCGAGCAGTTGCCGCAACTCACGCCGAGCCAGATCTTGGCCGAGCCGTGCCGACGCGACACGGCGCCGTGCATCGGTTGGGCCGCACTCGCCGTTGCCGAACGTGACCCGGACGCGACGCTCGTGGTGTTGCCGTCGGATCATGTGATCGAACCGGTCGCCGAGTTCCAACGGGCCGTCGAGCACGCGGTGCGGTTGATCGACGCCGAGCCGGATCGCATCGTCACCTTTGGCATCAAGCCAACCTACCCGGCCGCGATCTATGGCTATATCGAACGAGGCGCCACGGTTGCCGGAGACAAAGCCGCCCCCGCGAGTTTTCGAGCCGTGCGGTTTCGCGAGAAGCCGCAGGTCGAGACGGCCCGGGAGTATCTCGCCGCGGGGACGTTCTACTGGAACTCGGGCATCTTCGTGTGGAAAGCTCGCACGATTCTCGACGCGCTGGCGAAACAGCAGCCGGCGATGCTCGAACATCTGCAGCGGATCGTGCGTTCGTCGACGGCCAACGACGCGGCGGCGGTGTTGGAGCGCGAGTTCACGGCGATTCGTGGCATCTCGATCGACTACGCCGTGCTCGAACAGGCCACGAACATCGTCGTGATCGAAGCGCCGTTTACCTGGGACGATGTCGGCAGTTGGCAAGCGATCGCGCGACTGCGGGGGACCGACGAGCAGGGAAACACGGTGCTCGGCCGGCATGTGGGCGTCAACACCAACGGCTGCATCGTGCGCAGCAACGACGAACACGTGGTCGTTACGCTCGGACTAAAAGATTGTCTGGTCGTACACACCGACGGCGCGACGTTCGTCGCCAACAAGCACGACGAAGAGGCGGTCCGCGAAGTGGTCCGGCAGCTTCGCGAGCGCGGCTGGACCGACGTTCTGTAAATCGTCTCGATCCCGGTCCGCGTGCTGAGAGCCGCGGAAACGATCGCCGTGAGACGAGTTGTCGGAGCACGACACCCCTCTCCTGCTTTCTCTAAATTGACTCTTTTCTCGCAGGGCGAATAGGGGATTTTCCGGGTGAAATTGTTTTCGTTAATTCGAGCGAAAAAATCCTTGCCAAGTTGTCGGTGATCGATACGATTTCGGTATCACACAGGTGCACCGTGTGACTTCTCGGCCGCGTAGGGTCCTGCCCCACCTACGCGGCTCTTTTTATGCTCTGCGGTTGCTAGGACCGCCTTTTTGCCGCAGCGCGTCAGCAGCGCAATGGTTTGTACACGGGTGGCGACATTTTCCTTGCTTCGCTTGCCACGTCGGGTATTTTTCAGAATAGATCAGGCGTGGTAGCCGTTTGATCTAGCCGCGCAGGCCCCTGCCCCACCTGCGCGGCTTTTTTCATGCCCAGAAGTGCCCCGCTGAGCACCCAACGCGCGCGAGACGTGAGCCTCTCGACGAGCCGGAACGCCGATCGGCTGCCCCGCTTCGTCGAGAATCACGCGAAAACCTGCGGTGATTGTCGGATCGTGACGATATCGAGAGCCTGACAACCCGTTCGTTGTGTTCTTGATCGAAACTCGGCGAGCCGGACACTCCCCTACCCGCGTTTCGGGCCACCGGATAAATTGGGTAGACGAGATCGACACTGACTCGCTTGGCAACTTTTCGTTACTCCGGATCGACTCATGGCTCGCACGGAACTCACGAATCATACGGACACCACGACCCGCGACCTCGTCAATCGGCTGCAAAGCGGCGATCGCGTCGAGATCACACACGAGGTCAAGGTGGGGCTCCAGATCTGGACCACGACCACGACCGGCACCGTGGACCGGATCGAACGTCGCCGCCACGGCCTGCACTTCCGTCGCCAGAGCGATGACAAAGTATTCAGCGACATGGTCGTGCTCAAGCTCGATGATGGGTCGATCACGTCGCTCACGATCGACGAGTTCACCGATTTGAAGAAGCTCTAGTCCGGTACGAATCACCTCGGGGGCGACGCGGATTCTATGACTGGTGCAGCCCCCGGCGATGCCCCGCGTGAATTGATCACGCATCACGAACGCTCGTTCGAGCACAATCGGTTCGTCTATCCGGTGGTCAGCCGACGCAGCGGCGGTGTGTCGCTCGGCGTGAATCTGAATCCCGACAAGATCTGCAACTTCGACTGTATCTACTGTCAGGTCAATCGCGTCTCGCAGGCCGAGACCAAGTTCGTCGAAACGCGGCAGCTACTCGACGAACTCGACGCGATGCTCACCCTCGTCACCAGCGGCCGACTGTTCGAGCATCCGAAGTTCGCGCACACCCCGCCCGCTTGGCGTCGACTGAACGATATGGCCTTCAGCGGCGATGGCGAGCCGACGACGTATCGCAATTTTGACGAACTCATCGCGGCATGTGCCGAAATCAAGCGGCGGCATCGACTCGACGGCGTCAAGATGGTGCTCATCACCAACGCCACGATGTTTCATCGCCCGGTGGTACAGCGCGGCTTGCAGATTCTCGACGACAATCAAGGCGAGATTTGGGCCAAGCTCGAGGCAGGGACGGATGAGTATTACAAGCTCGTGGAGCGGACGACGATTCCGTTTCGGCAGGTGCTCGACAACCTTGCCCTGGTCGCCAAGTCCCGGCCGATCGTCATTCAATCGCTCTTCATGCGAATTCACGGCGAGCCGCCAAGCCCGGCCGAGTTGCAAGCGTACTGCGAGCGGCTGAACGAGATCATTCAAGCCGGTGGCCGGATCAAGCTCGTGCAGGTGTACACCGTCGCACGACAGCCGG
>JAEUIL010000170.1 GCA_016794255.1 Planctomycetaceae bacterium
CACCTTCGATCATCTTCTGCAGCCGTCCGACGCGATCGGTGGGAGCGGGAATCAAGCGAAACTCGCGACAGACGTTGTCGACCGGTGCGCCGTCGACCAACCGCGCCGTGGAACCCAGCGAATTGGTGCACGTGTTCGTCGACGGATCCATCGTCAAGAGCGTCTGAAACTGCTCGTGCATCTGGATTGGATTCGATGTGCACTTGAGTTGATCGACCGGGATACCGCTACTGACCAAGTCGGCCACCCAACCGGTTTCTGTCACGCAGCCGTCGTACTTCCAATCCCATGCGCCCGAGCTGAGATTCGTATGCGAGTCGCTATACTGGATAATGCCCATGCCGAGTTGGCGCAGGTTACTTTTGCATTGGGCGTCGCGGCCACTCTCGCGGGCTCGGCTTAAGGCGGGCATCGTGATCGACAAGATAAGCGTGATCAAGGAGATCACGACCAGCATCTCGACCAGTGAAAAACCACGCCGAGTTTTTGCCATCGTCGCTCGGCTTAAAGGGCCATTCATATTCGCTCCCATCGTGTTCGATCGTTCCGGAGTCCGACATCGTGGTCGTATCCTGACGACGTGCGAATATTGTCGGCAGCATGATTTAGCGTTTCGTGGTGAAGCGATTAGAATTGTGCTAGGATGCTGACAAAGCCCGTCAAACAGGCGGTCTAGGAGTTCTATTGTCAGGTTTCTAACACAGATCAAACATTTGCCTCACGGTTCGCCAATGGCCCCCAGCTATTCCTATGGTTCGGTTACCTCCGCAACCTTTCAGGCGAATCGCATGGCTCGTGAACGAGTGCTCGTCGTTGACGACGAAGAAGATCTGCTCGAACTTATCAACTACAACCTCTCCAAAGAGGGGTTTCGTGTCACATGCGTCGCCTCCGGCGAGCGGGCGTTGAAAGAAGCGCAAACACTGCTCCCCGATGTGATCGTGCTCGATCTGTTGTTGCCGCGCGTCGATGGACTCGAGGTCTGTCGGCAGCTCAAGAGCGATCCCAAGACCAAGCACATCCCCGTGATCATGTTGACGGCCAAGACCGAAGAGGCCGACGTGGTTACGGGCCTCGAGATCGGCGCTGACGACTACATGACCAAGCCGTTCAGCCCGCGGGTGTTGTTGGCGCGGCTGCGGGCCGTGCTGCGTCGCAAGGCCCAACCGGACGAAGGCGAGCAGCAAGTCATTCGTGTCGAAGAACTGTTGATTCATCCCGGGCGTCATGAGGTGACGTTGGCCGGCGAGCAGCTCACGCTCACCTACACCGAGTTTCGCTTGTTGCAGTTCTTGGCCGCCAAGCCCGGTTGGGCGTTTACGCGCAATCAGATTGTCGATGCGGTGAAAGGCGAAGACTATCCCGTGACCGAGCGTTCGGTCGATGTGCAGGTGACCGGCTTACGCAAGAAGTTGGGTGATTACGCACATTACATCGAAACGGTACGTGGCGTAGGGTATCGGTTCAAGAAGTAGTCACGAAACGGGACCGTGGATTTCGATTCGAGCGAGTTGGCCCAGGCATGCACCAGAAGCGGTTTTTGCACCAGCTCGTTCCAACGTTCGTCGTGCTGACGACAAGTGTGTGGCTGATCGCGGCGATTGGCAGCAGTTGGCCTTGGCTAGTCGGTGGGGCGGTGGTGACGGCCGTGGTCACACTGTTCGTGGGGCGCGTGTTACAACAGCGTGCTCTGCAGGCGTTGTCCGATCTGGCCACCGCTGCCGATCACCTCGCCCGTGGCGAACTAAGCCCCAAACTCGCTAAGCCCGATGTGCTCGAATTGGCCGCCATTACCGAGCGGTTCAATGGCATGGCCGACGTGATCGAGCAGCGTCTGCGAGCGCTGTTGGCACAGAGCAGCGAACAACGGGCCGTGCTCGCCAGCATGAGCGAAGGTGTGATCGCGATCGATCTGCAGCAGCGTGTCATCAGTCTCAATCGTGCGGCTGCCGAGTTGCTCAATTTTGCTCAGGGGCTCGCCGCCGGTCGACCGCTGCAAGAAGTGATTCGCAACGCCGATTTGCGCCGCTTTGTGACACAGGCCTTGGCCAGCGATGATCCCATCTCGGGC
>JAEUIL010000184.1 GCA_016794255.1 Planctomycetaceae bacterium
CTCGGAATTTCACATGAAAACCATCCATCGTCTGATGTCGCTGGCCATCGTCGGTCTGGGGTGCTTAACGCTTGTCGCACCGGGGCGCGCGGCCGTGATCGGCAAAGCGACGCAGGGCGCGCCGGCGATCAAGAGTATTGAAGTGCTCGGGTTCGCCGATGACGGCACGTTGCTCATTGGCGATGGACGCGGCTCGCAGGTCGTGGCCGTGGCCTTGACCGAGTCTTCCGAGCCCGCCGCGCCGACGACCAAGCTCGACAACATCAAGGGGCTCGTCGGGCAACGCTTGGGCACGAACGCGGATGGCGTGGAACTCACCGATCTGGCCGTGCATCCCAAGTCCGGGCGGATTTATCTCGCCGTGCAGCGCAAGGACGACAAGAGCTCCGCGATCGTGACGATCGACGCCACGGGCAAGCTCGCCGAATTGCGATTGGATAACGTTTCGTACGCAATCATTTCGCTTGCGGGCAAGTCGCCGGTCAGCCGGATTACGGACGTGGCTTGGGCTGACGATCGGCTCGTGGCCGCGGCGGCGAGTAACGAAGAATTCGCGTCGAAAATCTTTGTGGCGCGCGGTCCGCTCAACGATGGCGCGAAAGGCGAGTTGCATAGTGCCGAGACGTATCACGTGGCCCATCGCAAGTGGGAAACGCGAGCGCCGATGAGCGTGATTATGCCGTATCGCGAATCGGGCAAGACCTACGTAGTCGGAGCGTTTGCTTGCACGCCAGTGGTTAAGTATTCGCTCGACGCGCTCGAACCCGAGGCCAATGTCAAAGGTGAAAGCATGATCGAGCTCGGCTCGGGCAACCGGCCACTCGACATGTTCTCGTACACCAAAGATGGCAAAGAGTACGTATTGTCGAACACGTTCCGGTTCCATCACGAACGCAAGCCGTTTGGGCCGAGCCCTTACTGGACCGTGCGATTTGAGCGCGGGTTGCTCGACGACAAAGAAAAGGTCAACGAGAAGGCAACGCTGCGTCTGACCGGCTATGAGCCCGCCACGAATCGAATCACGATGATTGACGCCTATCACGGGGTCATGCAAATGGACCGACTCGGGACCGATCGTGTCGCTGTACTGCGGGCGGCGGATGGAGGACGCGTGGATTTCGAGATTCTGCCGTTGCCCTAACTCGGCCATCGCGACGAGACTCCCGACATGCTCGAAGTCTGCTGCTTGGTCGTGGCCCTGTGCGGTCAGTTGGACGTCTTGCCAGACGCCCGGTTCAGCGCTCCGTTGCCAGCGATGATTCGTGTCGCCGATCGCGCCGACGTATCCGAAGCGGTGGGTGCGCGTCTGTTGTCGCTGCATGTGGTCGACGAGCGCGGCGAACTTGGCGAGCCGATGTGGGGTCGTTATCAGCGGCGCGGCGAACGCGTGGTGTTCACGCCCCGTTTTCCCCTCGACCCCGCGGTAAATTATCGGCTGCGGTATCTCAACGATCACGGCAAGCCGCAGATCGTCGCAGTGCCAGTGGGCACCGGCGAAAAGTTCGCTGGTGATTTTCGGGTGACCGAGATTTACCCTTCGGCCGACACCGTGCCCGCGAATCTTTTGAAGTTCTATATTCACTTCAGTGCTCCGGTGCGCGAAGGACGCGAAATCTTCGAGCAGATCACGATCGTCGACGATCAAGGAGTAACGATTCCGGCCCCGTGGCTGCTCACGGAACTTTGGAACGCCGATTCGACTCGGCTGACGCTTCGCATTCATCCCGGCCGAATCAAACAAGGCGTCAATCTCCGCGAGACGGAGGGGCTCGTGCTTCAACCCGGCAGACGCTACTCGCTGCGAGTTTCACGCGAAGTGCAGCACGCCACGGCTGGACGAGGACGGGTTCAACTCAAGACGGAGTTCATTAAATCGTTTCGGGTCGCGGCCGAGGATCATTCGCTTCCCACCGTCGCCCAGTGGCGTGTGACCGCACCCCGGACGGGATCGCGCGAACCACTTGTCATCGAATTTCCCGACCCGCTCGATCCCCACTTA
The DNA here is from genome assembly GCA_016794255.1 of Planctomycetaceae bacterium. Classification (GTDB taxonomy): domain Bacteria; phylum Planctomycetota; class Planctomycetia; order Pirellulales; family PNKZ01; genus JAEUIL01. The sequence continues at coordinate 2,000 of JAEUIL010000184.1, forward strand.
GCCCGGCGGTGCATTCAAATCCGCGATCCGGCCAACAGTGTCGTGACGGGCGAGATCAAGATCGCGGCTCACGAAACTCGCTGGACTTTGACGCCCGAGCGCGAGTGGATCAGCGGAACGTATCGCATCGAGGTTGATGACGTGCTCGAAGACCTCGCCGGGAATACTCCCACGCGTCCCTTTGAAGTGGACGCGAACAAGCCGCTCGCTCGATTACCCAGCACGCTGGACTTTCAAACTCGCCCGGAATGAATGTCGCAACTTCGACTTAGCGAACCGTAGCCGGCACTTACCCCATAAAGACATACATCAGGCCGCCAAAGACAGCCACGACAAACAGTCCTACACCGATGTAGATCATCAGCAGCATCCGCTCCTTCTTGCGCTGCGATTTCGACACGCCACTCCGAACCGCGCCTTTGCCCCCTTTCACGGCAATCGCCACATCGCCAATACTCGCCGCAGGTTTGACATTCGCTTCGAGTTGGGGAATATCGGCGGCTGCAACTCCACGATCCTCGCCCGTGTCGATCACCGCTGTCGCGGTAGCCTCGGATGGTTCGGCGGGCGCACTCGCCGGTTTACCCGCGCTCGACGGCGTGGGCCGAGGTCTCGTTTTGGCTCCGGCGCTGGCCGCGGCAGTTCCGGCTGGTGACGACGGGGTCGCGTCCAAGACCGCTTGCAATGCCTCTGCGACCTCGGCCATCGTTTGATAGCGATCCTCGGCCTTTTTGGCTAGCATTTTGTGCAACACCTCGTCGAGTTCGGCGGGCGCGTCGGGACAATGCTCTGCCAGCGTCGGGATCGGCGCCTCGCGGTGCATCATCACTCGATCGACCATGTTCTTGGTCTCATAGAGCTTCTTGCCCGTGAGTAAAATCCAGAGCGTGACACCGAGGCTATATATGTCGCAGCGAGCGTCGGCGAGTTTGGTGTTCGTGACCTGCTCGGGTGCCATGTAGTCGACCGTGCCCATCACCTGCTGCGTGCCCGTCAGCCCGTCGTTGACCCCTTCGAACCGCACGAGCCCCATATCGAGTAAGCGCACCACGCCTTGCTTGTCGAGCAACAGATTGGCCGGCTTGATATCGCGGTGGATCACGCCCTGCTCGTGAGCGAATTGCAGACCCTTGGCTGCTTGCAACGCGCAATTCACGGCGCGTTTGACAGGCAAAGCTCCCTTGTCACGCACGATCGAGGCCAGGTCAGCCCCTTCGACAAAGTCCATCACCAGATAATGCTGGCCGTTGTGCTCGCCGGAGTCGATGGCGTGCACGATGTTCGGATGTTCGAGCTTGCCGGCGGCTTCGACCTCGCGCTGAAATCGTTTGACGGACTTTTCGTCTTTGTTTCCTTCGGCGTTCAATACCTTGATTGCCGCGAGTCGGCCGGTGGTCTTGTGCCGGGCTTTGAAGACCGCGCCCATGCCGCCTTTGCCCAATTGATCGACGAACACATACTGATCGAACAGCAGCGCGTTGGGCTTACCCTGCAAAAGCACTTTGCACTGGTAATCGCTGAGCTTGCCCTGCTTGCGAAGGAGTTCGGCAAAATGATCGCCGTCACGCGGCCGTCCTTCGGCGCCTTGCGCGGTCCACCACTCTTTGATCTCGGCTGGAGTCAGAATTCCAGCGGTCACCAGCGCTCGGCCAAACTGCTCAATCGTCAACGGCATAACACACCTCTGAAGGGGAAGGCCCCTCATCATAATCCGAGGAGTTCCTGAGGTGAATCGCGTCGTTCGACAGTTTTTATGCCCTGTTTACTACCGCTGCGGTCCAAGTAGGACGGGAGCAACGCCCAGCGGCAACGCCCCGACGTCACGAGCACCACGGTCGTGTTTGGCGAGCGGATCGGCCCAGTCCGCGGGGAGCTCGACTCCGGCATCGATCGCTGGACTGCCCGGGGACAAGGTCGGGGTGGCGACTTCTGCAAACGGGCGTGCAAACCGCGAGTGCGTTGTCGAGCCAGGAGCATAAAACGGCTGGTTCTCGACGAATGCCGGCGATTTGCGATATCGATCGAACAACGCATTTCCCGCCTTCTGGTCGGCCTGGGGGGACCAATAGACGTTTCCGTCGCTCGCCACGGCAGCCGCTGGCGTAGGTGGCGTGAAGTTCGGCAAACGTGCCATGTGAAAGAATATGTTGTTGAACACTCGATGCGGTTGCGGAACGCGGGAGGTTGCCGTCGAGCTCATGTCCGCATCCCGACACGTTTCCTGCGAAACAACCGTGTTGTGATAAAAGTTCAACGCCGGCCAAGGGGGCGAGCCATGATCGCCAATCAGCTTGCCGGTACTAAAAGTCGACTCAGCTTTGCGCGTCGACGGTCGTGCGGTAAAGACGGACGCACGCAGGTCGAATAGGTTGCGATAGACGTGCAACTGATCGTCGGTATCGGGCTCGGATCCGCCAAACGCCAGTGCCGTCAGCAGGCCTCGAAACACGTTCTCGTGAATATGGATCTGCGGCTTGGTCTTATCGAGTTTGTGCCGCAAGTACATCGGACTGAGATAGATGCCGTCGTCTTGCAGGTTCTCCACCAGATTGTGATGAAAGCGAGCGTTCATGCCGCCGAGATAAACGCCGTCATGCGCGTCGGCCAAATGGCAATGCTCGATCAACCAGTGGTTATTCTGGGGCGAGAAGTAGACGCTCGATTCGCGACCGGCGTCAATCTCGATCAACGCGTGGGTGTTGAGTCGCGAGAGGTTGCGATGCGGACGATCGGGGTAATCTCGTTTGCTGGCATCGGCCCGAGCCGACCACGGTGCCAAATTGCCGTAAAGCCGTGAGCCATTCAGATGCAAGTGCTGGGTTCGCGAGGCCTGGATGCCATACGTGCCGCACCAAATCGTCACGTTGCGAAACTCGCAATGCGTGGCGTGATCTAAGACGACCGTCTTGTAGCCGCCGCCGCGAAACTCGATGTCTTGAAACACCAAATGCTCGCCGCCATCGACATGCAGCGGCGTGGCATTGAATGGCGCGACGACCAATGGCAACTTGCGTGGATCGGTCTCGCCTTGGTAATTGGCAATCTGCGGCAAATGCGTGTGCGAAAAGCGAGCATGCAGTCGGCTCGTTTGCGTGTCGTACCACAATCCCGGCCCCAGATAGATGGGCTTGAGATCCGTCTCGCCCGTTTTCTCCCAGTCGGGCCAATCGACAAGCTCGCTCGCCGCGATCAAGTCCTGGCGATGATAATACGTCTGCAATCCGACCATCGAATCGCCAAACTGCGCCACGACGGTCCGCAGATTCGGATACGTCCGCACCGTCTGATACTCGTCCGGCACTCCGCTTTTCGCGGGTTCCCAAACTTGGTCGGGCTGCGTGAAGAACTCGGCAACGCCGCCATCCACGATCACGCGTTCGCCCGGCTCGGACCGGATCGTGATGGGTTTGTCGGCCGTCCCAGCCAGAGCGACATACAACTGCTCGTAATACACGCCACCACGCAGCACGAGCGTATCGCCCGCGCGCAGACGCTCAATCGCGGACTGCACCGATTTCCAAGGCCGCTCGCGCGAGCCGTCAGCCGCGTCGTTGCCGGTTGAGCCATGGACATAAAACAACGGCCCCGGCGGGAGCGCCGAGGAAGATTTGACCTGCACTTGCCTCAAGGGAGGATGCGAAACGATTGCATCGGCCGCGTGGCTGACAATCCCCCCCATCAACACGATGACCACGAGGCGAAGCGTGCAACTGAGTTGGGTAGTCTGGATCATAGTGAGTTAATGGGACTGAAGAGTGAGTTGCTCGAAGTGTTGTCGCAGCCGCGCCACGATTGCGGGATGTTTTTCGGCCAAGTCGATTTGTTCACTGGGGTCAGCCTGCAAATCGAATAGCATCATCGACTTCGAGGCAACACCGCTCGTGACGCCGGGATGAGCGTCCGTCTGATACTGCTCGAACGGCGCGATGATCGTGACACCGTCGGGACCACGAGGATCGAACCATGGCTTGTTCGGATCATGAAACCGTCCGCTTCCAGGTGGCGCGATGTGCAGCTTCCAACGCTCGTCGCGAATGTTGGCTGGCAGCTTGCCATTGCTGCCGATGAGCACATCATGCACACGATCGATGCGGCCGTCGAGCAGTGGTAGCAAATCGCAGCCATCGATTGGTCGGTCAGCCGTGGTCTTTACCCCAGTCGCTTGCAAAATCGTGGGGAAAATGTCAATCGTTCCCGCGAGCGCGGCAATCGACTTGCCCGCAGGAATCTTGTTCGGCCAGCGCATGATACAGGGGACGCGGTAGCCGCCTTCCCACGTCGAGCCCTTCATGCCCCGCAGTCCACCGCTGCTGCCGCCGTACCAGGGTCCATTATCGCTAGTGAAAATCACCAGCGTATTCTCCGTCAGTTTAAACTCGTCGAGTTGATCGAGTAGTTCGCCAATGCTCGCGTCAAGCTCGGCGATGGTGTCGGCATATAGACTCGCAGATCCGCGATGATAATTTTGCTCGGAAACTGCCAGTGGCTTATGGGGCATGGCGTGCGGCAAGTAAAGAAAGAACGGGCGGTCACGCTGGCGACGGATAAAGTCCTTTGCGCGTTCCGTGTAGCGTTTCGTTAACGAAGACTGAATGACCGGGTACTCGACGTCGCGTTCGCCATCGACAAGTTTTACCGGCCGCATATCGTTACTGTACGGAATGCCAAAGTACTCATCGAAACCGCGTTTGGTAGGCAAGAACTCTGGTTGATGCCCCAGGTGCCACTTGCCGACGCACGCCGTTGCGTAGCCCGCCGACTTTAGCACCTCGGGAAGTATCCGTTCGTCGTGCGACAATCCAAGTCGGTCGGCTACTGGTCCGCCGTCGGGTGCCGGATTGCCCATCATGCCCGTATGAAAAGGATAGCGTCCCGTGAGCAGGGCCGCCCTGGTAGGAGCGCAGAAGGGCATCGGCGTATTGAACTGCGTGAATCTCGCACCCTCACCTGCCAAGCGATCGAGCCGTGGTGATTTGAAGTTCTGGTGTCCGTAACATGCTAAATCGCCGTTCCCGAGATCGTCTGCAAGAATGAGCACGATATTCGGCTGACGCGAAACTTCGGCGCTTCGGGCGAAGTTCTCACGCGACATTGAACATTCAAGCGATACTGCGACAAAGATGAGAATCGCCAAATGCTTTAGCCAGCCCCCTTGCGAATCTCGACAACTGATAATTGTGGTCAACCGATCGGCATTGGCCATGTGGGGGTCTCTCTAGCAAGCAAGGCATCAGCGTCCGCTACACGCTATAGATTCTCGAGACAACTTTACAGCGGACGCAATATCGGCGGTGAGCCGAGCGCCGTCAATCTTTTGCCCCGTGGATTGCGAGTGGAACACGCCGGGAGCGACCGCAAACGAACCGCAACCGGTCGTCTGAGCATGCAGCGCGCAAAAAAACAGCGGCTGACGCGTGAATGCGCCAGCCGCTCGTTTCTTTGCAGACAATAATAATCCAACTGGCTGCGATTACATGCCGCCGATGCCGAGCAGTTCCACCTCAAAAATTAGCACGGCGTTCGGGCCAATGTCCTGACCTGCGCCGCGCTCGCCGTAGGCAAGCTCCGAAGGAACGAATAGTTGCCACTTGTCGCCGACCTTCATCATTTGTAACGCTTCGGTCCAGCCTTTGATCACGCCGTTGACCGGGAACGTAGCCGGCTGACCGCGGTCGTAAGAACTGTCAAACACTTTGCCGTTGATGAGCGTACCACGATAGTGAGTCGTCACTTGATCCGTAGCCTTCGGCGTAGCGCCATTGCCGGCCTTGATGACTTTGTACTGCAAACCTGTCGGCGTTGTCTTCACACCTTCTTGCGCTTTGTTCGCCGCCAAGAAGCGAAGGCCTTCGTCTTTATTCGCACCGCCGGCAGCCGCGGCCTTCTTGGCTTGAATCGCCTCGACCTCTTGGCGGAAGGCGGTCATCGCTTGCTGCATCTCTTCCTGCGACAGCGCGGGCTTTGCTCCCGTCATACCATCCTGAATGCCGCGCATGAGGGCGTTCAAGTCCAGTTCCAGACCGTCAGACTTCATCTGACCGCCGATGTTATTGCCAATGATGTAGCTCGCCTTGAGGCGATTGTCCGAAAGATTCAAAGGGGCACCCGGCTGTTGAGCGATGATGGTTGTATTCCACGCCACGAGAGCAAGGGCGATGGCGAACAAAGCGTAACGCATGACAATCCTTTCCGATGGAAACAGTATCTGGGCGGGGAGAGGGGGGGTACGAGTTTTGACTCGTTGGCAGACCTTTGATTGTACCGGTAAATAGCGCCCACAGACCAGAGCAATCACCGCTAGCTGCCGGACCTTCGTGAAAATCTTCGCCAGATCGCCGATTCACGACCTTTCCATCGGCTGCCAACGAATCCTGGTTGGGAATCAAACCGATGGTTCAGCCCTATTCCGAGTTAAATGCGTGAGCCTCGAAAAGCCTTTATTTCGCTTTGAGTTTTGCGATCAGGAATTCTTGCGCGGTCGCGTGCTTGAGGCCGGTCGCACCGGGATACATGAGGTCGCACTCGACGCCGACGCTCTTCAACTTTTCCTGCAACTTCAAACCGAAGCTCGCCGAGTGCGTCGGGTCCTTCGTTTCTTTACCGACCGCCGGCTCCGCGTTGTACTGCAGATAGATCGCGGGATCGTCTTTGCTAACGAGCTCGTAGGGCGAGTATTCTTTGATCCACGGGAGAATCTGCTCGCGCGCATCGTAAAACTTCTGAAACGCGGAACGGCGATCGGCCGGATCACTGACGAAACCAAACGCATGCCCACCGTAGGTAATGTTCGGCATCCACTCGCGCATCTGTTGCGGATCGAGACTGGTTTGTGCGCCGAGGACTCCTGCGGCGATCAGTCGGGTTGATTCACGAGCAACAGGATCCGAACTTTGCGGGTCGGCCAGATCGTCATGGAACGCGAGCCACAAGCTCGACGCCGCGCCGGCTGATCCGCCCGAGGCCGCGATACGCTTCTTGTCGAGATTCCACTCACCCGCTTTGCTGCGGACGAATTGCAACGCTCGGGCCGCGTCGTGCAGCGGCCATTGCACGGGCGGCTTGATGCCTGCGGCGTGTGCTTGCGACACGAACCGATACTCGATCGAAACGACTGAAATGCCGGCAGCCAGATAGCTAGCCACGCCACCGACCCGTGCCTTGTCGCCCCCTTGCCAGCCGCCACCATGAATGAAGAACAACACGGGCGTCGGCTCTTTCGAGTCTGCTTTGTAAAAGTCCACAACCTGCCGGGGGTCGCTACCGTAGGCGACATTCGCCATCGTGGGTGGCGGTCCCGCCGGAGCCGCGGTTGCCGCCTTGGTTTGAGACTTGGCCTTCGGCGGTGATTTGGTCTCTTGCGCGTCGAGCGGCGAAAATGACGCGGAAATGACGGCGGCAGCGAGCAGCAGCACGAGTGAGCGTGACATAGCGTCCTCGAAAGTTGGCGGGCAGTGCAAAAGGCGGATGCGGCACGATTGTCACCGCTAGCCTTCGACCCGGCAAGCATTTTGGCCGAGAATTAACCGTTGAACTGCCCTGAGTCACTACGAACCGCGGCGAAACGACCGGCTGCTGGTCGCACCGCTGATCGCGCTTACACTCGTCTCCTGAACCGGGCTAACGGCCACGGCGAGCGTTTCAATATCGGATTGAATGACGCCGAACAGCCGGTAGCTAATCGCAAAGCTACCGAAGCCGAGCGCGGCCATCACCAAGAACGGCGCCGACTCGCGCACGTCGGCCAACACAAACGCCGAGATGGCTAAGAACGGCAACGACATCGCCAGATGATACATCCAGCCCACGCGTGCCAAGAGTGCCCGCAGCCACGCCAGTGGTTCGGGACTGTCTTGATCGGCACGCACCAAACCGGCGAAGAGCACGTGAACCGAGAGGGTCGTGAGCAAAAAGAACGACTGTGTCGCCGCCAGCAACCCGCAGATGATTTGCGAGACGAGAAAGTGAACGTAATGGTTCAGCGTCAAGCCGGCTGCCTCGCCCACCTCGGCATGCAACCAGAGGGGAAAGATGAAGCCCGAGACAATCCACTCGACACCACTGACCCATGCGACTCGGTCACCTAACTTCAAGGTCCGCTTTTGCAGCTCGTAACTTTCGGCCAATGTGCGTGGCTGCGACTGCGTCAGCGCCGCGATTACGGGCCACGCGAACCGAATGACGAGAATCGTCCCCAGGATAAACGCCACGGGATTGATGATCGCCACTTGGCGGTAGAACACCGGCAAGGCATCGATCGCTTTGAGATGGCTGACGATCTCGCGGAAGTTGTAGATGATATTGAGCGCGCTGCAGATGCCGTTGGGAATCAAGCCCGTGGCGCAGATCGCGGCAAACGGATGCTGCCGAGCCCAGGCCTGCCATGATTGTGTGCGTGGTTTGAGCAGCGACTGCACCCGTGGTTGCAAACAGAGCTGCAACTGCCGCGCGAATTGACCGGCGGTCGCAGGCCGATCGTCGCGGTTGGCGGACAAGCAAACGCGCAGCGAGTCGACAAGATGACGTGGACAATCGGCCGGTAGCAGTCGCCAGGCTTCAGCTGCCACCCCTTGCCGTCGCTGATCGGCGTACGCTTTCAGCGTCGCGTTCCACGAGCGATTCATCGTCAGGTCCGGCATGGGTCGCTGACCCGCGAGCAACTCAAATAGCATCACACCGAGCGAATACAGATCGCTACGT
>JAEUIL010000222.1 GCA_016794255.1 Planctomycetaceae bacterium
GCTCGAGAAACAAATCGAACACTTCATCGAGCACTTCGCTCGGCCGAGCGTCGCCACGGTCGATCTTGTTGATCACGACGATCGGTTGCAGGCCGAACTCCATCGCCTTCGAGAGTACAAAGCGCGTCTGCGGCAAAGGGCCCTCGGCGGCATCGACGAGCACCAGCGCGCCGTCGGCCATGCGCAACACACGCTCGACTTCGCCACCAAAGTCGGCGTGGCCTGGCGTGTCGATGAGGTTGATTTTCACGCCTTCGTACATCAACGCGATGTTCTTGGCCAGGATCGTGATGCCGCGTTCGCGTTCGAGCTCGTTGCTGTCGAGAATGCAGGTCTCGGACAACTGACTGGCGCGGAACTGTCCGCTTTGATGCAGCAGCGAGTCGACCATCGTCGTCTTGCCATGGTCGACGTGCGCAATGATCGCGAGGTTGCGAATGTCGCTGCGGCGGGTGACGCCCGTGGAATCGGTGCGGAGTTGGTTCGACAAGACAGACGACATAACCGTGCTTCCCAGGACAAGACGACAGCCACAGAAACCGGGCGAACAGAACGCCACGGCACCGGACGGGTTAGATAATCAAACCGAACAAACAAGTTCCGGCCATCGAGCTAGTACGCGGACCGCTGACCGCCCACGCCGATTGCGCTCACCCCCAGGCCGGGGCGTCGCGCCAACAAAGCAGTCCCATTCGATCGCCGGTTGATCGGAGAACCTCAATCTATCATGGCAGGGGAGGGACCCGGCAAGGGCAAATAGCCACCCTGGCGGGTGGATTAACGGAAAACGAACGTGCCACCGAGTTGAGCTTTTGCGGACCTTTACCGGGTCCGATCGCCTTACCCCCGGGGTAAAGCCGCATTGACCCATTTGCGAACAATTAGCACACTACGCACCAATCAGACCTTACTGATTCATCTGCCGATCTGGCTGCGCGTCGGGTCGGTCCATTCATATCGTCCTGCCGGGAGTGACTCATCATGCGCGTCGTAGCAACTTGGATGATCGCGGGCATTGTTTTGTTGGCGTCGGCTTCCTTGGCTCGCGCCGAGGTCAAGTTGCAGCTAAATGACGTTCACATTTGCTGCGGGGCGTGTGTGCGTAGCATTCAAGCAGCCGTCGACGGACTCGACGCCAAGGTTGAGATTGACCGCGATGGCGGTGCCGTGCGGATCAGCGCCAAGGATGAAGCCGCTGCTCAAAAAGTGGTCGACGGTCTCGCCGCTGCCGGTTTTCACGGCGAAAGCGATCATGACAAGATCAAGATGAAAGACGACTCGGGCGTTACGGCCGGCAAGGTGAAGCGGCTGAAACTGGCAGGCGTGCATAACTGCTGTCAGGGTTGCACGAACGCCATTCGCGACGCGTTCCGCGGCGTGGAAGGAGTCTCGACCGACACGCTGACCAACAAGGCGACCGAGTTCGTTGTCGAGGGTGACTTCGACGCCGCGGCCGTGGTCATGGCACTTTACGCCGCCGGCTTTCACGTGAAGGCCGCCAAGTAGCCATTGGCCACGCGTCTCGCGTGCCTTGAGCCGCCATCTCGTCGCGGTAATTGCAAGTGTCGCTTTGACGACCGGCATGTCGTCACACCGGGACCAGAGGTCCCGGCTTGGGCGCTGGCTATTGCGCTCCTCTCTCCTCACACTGGGTTCAATTCTCTCCGCCGGCTGACTATTCTATCTAGGCCCGGCAGTGGCCGATGGGGATGCGATTGAGCAGAGGCAAGGGATCAAACGCGGATGCAAAGCACGAACAAACCGGCGGTTTGGCGCAATCTGGTGAGTGGCTCGCTGGGGCCGCTGCTGGCGTTGGTGATGGTGATCGCGTTCTTTGGTATCGCCGACACGGTTAAGAATGACGAGGGCTCGTTTCTCACCGCGCAGAACTTTCGCACGGTCAGCGTGCAAATGTCGACCGTCGCCGTCGCGGCGCTCGGCATGACGCTTGTGATCATCGCCGGCGGCATTGATCTCTCGGCCGGCACGGCGCTCGCGTTGTCGGCGACGACCATGGCGTGGTCGTTGAAAGCCGGTTGGGGTGTGCCCGCGGCACTCGCGGCGGCGATTGGCATCGGCATGTTGGCCGGGTTTGTGAACGGTCTCTTGATCAGCACGCTCCGCGTCGTGCCCTTCATCGTTTCACTCGGCACCATGACGGCGTATCTCGGTTTGGCCAAGGTCATTGCCAAAGAGTCGACCGTGCGACCCGACCCGAGCCAGATTCCCGAGTGGTTGGGCAAGCTGGTCTCGGTGTTGCCGAAGGATCATTTTTTACTAGCGACGTGCGTCTGGATCGGACTCGCGCTCGCCGTGGCCTTGGCAGCTGTGTTGCGCTACACGGTCTTTGGACGCTATGTGTTTGCGATCGGCTCAAATGAGGCGACCGCGCGGCTCTGCGGCGTGCCGGTGACGGCGGTCAAAATTGCGGTTTACACGCTCGCGGGCTTCTTCGTCGGGATTGCCGGAATCTATCAATTCGCGCGGCTCTCAAGTGGCAATCCCACCTCGGGCATCGGCCTGGAACTCAAAATCATCGCCGCGGTGGTGATCGGCGGCGGCAGCCTCAGTGGTGGTCGCGGCTCGGTCGTCGGCACGCTCGCCGGAGCTGCGATGATGCAAGTGATCGCCTCGGGCTGCACCCTGCTGGGGCTCAGCAACCCGCTCCAAGACGTCATCATTGGCGTGATCATCGTCGCCGCGGTGACCGTCGATCAATGGCGCGTGCGGCGAATGAGCTAGTTCGCGACTCGAACTGAGACGGCAAGTTCCCGGCCAGCCGGAGATCACTATCGAGTGGCACCGTTGCCCAGGAACAGCAACCCTTGTGTGGCGTTGCCGCCTGTGGCGTTACCGTTGGCGGCGGGGAGCGTCACGCTGGGGACGACGGTCGATCCGCCGACGGTGCCTTGAGTTTGCGGTGGCGCTTGCGGCACGGCGGGCACCTTGACGGGCACCGGCATGCTCGGTGGATACGCGGGCTGAAACGGCGGCGGACCGGCGGGGGTGCCGGCAGGCGGATTTGGCCGCGTGGCCAACTGCGGGCGCGAAGGGGGCACGACATCCGGCCGCTCGGTGAACGTCGCCTCGGCCGTCACGGGCACATGCGGCGACGGCTTGATCGCCTCGGGCTTGTCCTTCGCAAACGGCAAGAGCAACCGGCTGCCCGCGAAGTTCGTACCACTGTAAATCGTGCCACGTTGGAACGGCCCGGTACCCAAGACCCAGGTGTCACGCGAGTCGGCCGCGACCGGAAAACTGCCCGACTGCCAGATCGGTTGGCCGGTGACTTGGTTGTAGGCAAACATCGCCAACTTCGCGACGCCTTTCTGTTGCGTGCTCTTGGCGATCGGAATCTCAGGAATCGCGGCGGGCACGCCGGTGACACCCGACACGGCCGACAAATTCGTCTGCGGAATGCCGAGCAGCACGTCATGCCGATTCGTACCGACGGCACCGGCACGAGCCTCAACCACGTACGTCGCTTCCTCGCGG
>JAEUIL010000273.1 GCA_016794255.1 Planctomycetaceae bacterium
TCGCCCGGCGGTGAAGAACTGCAATTGTCCTTGCGAGTCATGTACCGGCGTGACCACGGTCACATCGGGCAGATGCGAACCGCCGCGATACGGATCGTTCGTCACGAGCACATCGCCGGGGCGCAGGTCGGGATTGTCACGCAGCAGCCGTTTGACGGTCTCGCCCATCGCGCCGAGATGCACCGGAATATGCGGCGCGTTGACGACCAAGTCGCCGGTGGCCGTGAAGATGGCGCAGCTAAAGTCGAGCCGCTCTTTCACATTGACGCTGCTCGACGTGTTGCGGAGCGTGATCCCCATTTGCTCGGCAATGCCCGCGAACTGACGATTGAAAATCTCGAGCATGATCGGATCGCACTCGGTCGAAACGGCCGCGCGGCTTTGGCCCGCCTCGTCGGTCAGCAGTAGCTCGTGTCGCGGCAGCACCTCGGCGTTCCAGCCGGGATCGATGACGGCGGTCGAAATATCTTCGATCAAGATCGCCGGACCGCGGAGCATGTCGCCCGGTTGGAGCAAGCGTCGCGTGTAGATCGCCGTGCGGTGCTCGGTCGCGTCAAACCAAGCGGTCGTGTATCGCTCGGGCTCGGGTTGTCGCCGAGTCACGGTCGCAGCCGGCGGCGTAACATCGACCGTCTCGCCAATCACTTCGACACGTACTGCTACGATCTCGACCGCGCGCTGCTTGTGTGTATAGCCGTACAACCGTTCGTGCTCGGCCTCGTAAGCCCGCCGCCAATCGCCATCGGCCGGTTGCTCGATGGTCAGACACGCATCGAGCCCCTTGTAACGCAAGTCGAGCGACCGACGCACAGTGATCCGTTCCGGAGCGATCCCCTCGGCGATGACCTCGGCGCGAGCTTCGTCGGTCAACTTGTCAAACGTCGGCAGCAGTTGTGCGACGGCCTCGCCGCTGTACGGTTGATACACGCCCACGGCCCGATGCCGGACCACGTCGGCCAAACCGATGCCGTAGGCGCTGAGCAACCCGGCGTCGGGATGGATCAGCACTTGTTTCATGCTCAACTCACGGGCCACGGCACACGCATGTTGCGGCGCAGCACCGCCGAACGCGACGAGCACATAGTCGCGCGGATCGTAACCGCGCGCCAGCGACACGCTGCGAATCGCTTGCACCATGTTCGAGTTGGCGACGCGCGTAAAACCATCGCACAGTTCATGAGGCGTGAACCGCCGACCGGTTGCCGCCGCAATCGGCTCGATGAGCGCCGCGAGTCGCTCGTCCACGACGGTTCGTTGTAGCGGGAACGGAAAGAACTCGGGCAGAATCTTGCCCTGATAGAAGTTGATATCGGTCACGGCGAGCGGACCTCCGCGACCATAACACGCCGGCCCGGGATCAGCCCCCGCACTGTCGGGACCCACGACGAGTTTCACACCATCGAAGCCACAGATCGAACCGCCACCCGCCGCGACGGTCTCGACGGCCATCATCGGAGCGACGACCCGCACGCCCGCCTTTTCGGTCTCGAACTCGAGCTCGTAACGACCGTCGAACCGCGAGACATCGGTGCTCGTGCCGCCCATGTCGAAGCCGATCGAACGTGGGAACCCGGCGAGCTTGGCGACCCGCGAGAAACCCACCACGCCGCCAGCCGGCCCGCTGAGAATGCTGTCCTTGCCAACGAACGACTCGGCCGAGACCAAGCCGCCGGCGCTGGTCATCACGCGGATGTCGCTACCCGGCAGCAATGCACGCAATGAGTTGACGTAGCTGCGCAAGATCGGATTGAGATACGCGTCCATCACGGTCGTATCGCCGCGCGAGACGATCTTCACCAACGACGCGACTCGATGGCTCACGCTGATCTCGGCAAAGCCAACGTCGCGCGCGATCTGCTCGACGAGCTGCTCGTGCTGCGGCTGGGCATACGCGTGCAACAAGCAGATCGCGAGCGACTCGACGCCGTCGCGTTTCAAACCGCGCAGTTGCTCGGCAATCATCGCCCCGTCGGGCGATTGCAGCACCTCACCTTGCGGCGTGAGTCGTTCATCGATCTCGACGACACGATTGAAAAGCGGTGTCGGCTTTTGAATGTTGAGGTCGAATAGCTTGGGCCGGTTCTGATAACCGATTCGGAGAATGTCGGCGAACCCGCGCGTGGTGACGAACGCCGTGCTGGCGCCACGTCGGGTCAGCAGCGCATTCGTGCCGCGCGTCGTGCCGATGCGCAGTGTGACGGGCGGGATCGTAGCGCTCAGCGGCAGACCCAAGAGATGCCGAATCGCGACGATCGGCGCGGGCTCGCCGCTGGTGAGTTCGTAGCTCGTGCTAGATACGCGCGAAACCGCAAGCGAGGCTGCGAGCCGCAAGGTGCCTGTGGCGCGGTCGAAAGAGACGACGCGCGACGTGGCTGCGACCGAGCCGTCGGAGTTCAGCAGGCGCAGTTCGTAGCTGGTCCAAAAGTCCGGCGGATCGGCGCGTCGAGCCGGATCGACGATCGTCGCCGCGTCGCCACTTGTCGCCACACCTTTGGTCACGCCCGAGCTAAGCAGCTTGTGACGACGGAGTGCTCCACGATCGTCACGCAAAAAGCAATCGGTGAACGTGCCGCCGACATCGATCCAGAATTCGGGCATTGCGATGAACTCGCGCGAGGTGGGAAAGTGTGGCTCCGCAGCAAAGGCTGATCCGAGTGGACGTTCACTTGTATGTCCGCGAATCGACCGGAGTCAAGAGTTTAAGTGATGCTCGCGTCTCGTTCCGCGACTAGTCTGAGGAAATGATGTTGTCCCCCGCGCGCATCTGTTACCATGTGCCCAACTCACCATCGTGCCGGAGACTTCGTCATGCCGCTGTCGCGTCGCAAGTTGATCGTCGGATTGGGCCTGCTCGTGTCGTCGGGCGGGCGTTGGTCGTCACTTCACGCCGAGCCCCAAGATAAGCAGCCCGAGTCAAACGCAACCACCGGCAAGCCGATCGAATTGTTCGATGGCAAGACGCTGACCGGCTGGAAGATCTCGGACTATGCCGGACATGGCGACGTGACGGTCAAAGATGGCGCGATCCATTGCGACACCGGCGAGCATCTCTCGGGCATTGCCACGACGCGCGACAAAGAGCTGCCCAAGATGAACTACGAGATCAGTCTCGAAGCGATGCGGGTCGACGGCGGCGACTTCTTCTGCGGCTTGACGTTCCCGGTCGGCAAGAGTGCGTGCTCGTTCATCGTCGGCGGTTGGGGTGGCACCGTGACGGGCATCTCGAGTCTCGACGGTCAAGATGCGTCGGAGAACGACACCACCGGCGGCAGCTTCTTCGACAACAAGCGTTGGTATCGCATCCGGACCCGCGTGACGCCGAACCGCATTCAATGCTGGATCGACAAGGAACGCGTGGTCAATGTCGACACGACCGACCGCGAGATCTCGATCCGCATCGGCGTCGAGCCGTCGTTGCCGTGGGGACTAGCGACTTGGCAAACGGCTGCGGCATGGCGCAAGATTCAAGTCGCGTCGGTCACGGGGCCCGAGTAAATCGTGGGCTGCTCAATGGGCGAACTGGCGAATCACCGGCTCGACCTTGGCTGAGTCGCCGAGCGCGTCGAAGAGTGGTTGCAGGTGCGCTTCATAATTCCGCCAGCGACCGACCGCGCTGCGACCCAGTGGCTGCCTTACTTGCCAACTGCTGGCCGTCTGCACGGCGCGTCGTTGTTCATGAAACCGTAAGCAACGGGCGTCCCAGGGCAAATCGAGAAACTCAAGCAACTCGCGCACCACCGGATGCGGCTGCTCGACCAACTCTTCGTACTGCACGTCGATCATGCGTAGCGGCAACACCGACTGCCAGTGTGCCATGAGCCGCTCATATTCGCGATAGAACCGGCCGATGTCGGCAAGCGAGTACCCGTACTCGGGCTTGATCACGAAACGCTGCGTGAAGATCGACACGCAACAATCGAGCGGCTGCCGGCAAACGTGGATCACTCGGGCGTTGGGGAACATTTCGGCGATGAGCCGCAAGAACATGAAGTTCACCGGCATCTTGTCGGTTACGCGCTCGGCACTGCCAGCCAGAATACGTCGACGGGCAAGATACCATTGCGACCATGCTTGCAAGCACGCGGCAGGAATCTCGGCGAGCGATTGCGGATCGCCGCTGGTCAAGCTAGGGACGCCCGGCTGACCGGTCATGATCGCCTTGAGATCGTTCAATTCGCCGCCGGGATACACGTCTGGATGCGCGCCGAGGATTTGTTCCAAGAGCGTTGATCCGCTGCGTGGCATGCCGACGATGAACACCGGCAGTTGCGACAAGTGCGAGCCCGCCGATACGGGTTCGCGTCGTTCACGGGGCGTGGCGGCAATCCACGAGTCAAATCGACGTTGAAACGCCGCGTGGTCATACGGCTCGTGCGGCACTTGCTTGGCTGCGGTGAACTCGGCGAAGGCCGCGTCGTACTCGCCGCGATCGTTTCGCACTTTGCCGAGAGCTTGGTGCAAGTCGCTAACCACACTCGGCGGCAAGTCAGGAGTCTTGAGCACTCGGCCGAGGCGTTCGATCACCGCCTCGTCCTCGGGACCAAAGCGGCGCGTGCTCGTCAAACCGCACCACGCGTCGCCATCGGTCGGATCTTGCGCCAGACACCATTCGTATTCTTGAGCAGCAGCCTCGAACCGACCGGTCTCTTGATGCACATGGGCCAGATTGCGGCGCACCTCGACGTTGTCCGGCGCCAACTCGGCTGCCCGCTGAAAGCAACTCTCGGCTTGATCGGACAAGCCTTGATACGAAAGCGCGGCACCGAGATTGATGTAGGCGTCGACCAACATCGGGTCGCTCTGCAAGGCCGCGCGGCTCAACGCCTCGGCCTGCGAGTATTGTTCGAGCTGATTGAGAATGTTGGCCAGATTGGTCAGGAACACCGGCAGCGGCGGCTGCAACGCGATCGCGGCGCGAATGGCGTTCGCCGCTTCGACAAGTCGCCCGACGGCCTGGAGCGCCAGCCCGAGATTGTTGAGATGAAACGGTTCGTTCGGCGCGAGAGCCACGGCTCGCTCGAACCAAGTGACCGCCTCGGCGAATCGACCTTGGCGATAAGCGACGCCCCCGCGGAGTTGCACGAGGTTGGCATCCTGCGAGCGCGACTTGAGCAGTGTGTCGCACCGAGCGGCGGCTTGGTCAAGCTCGCCGAGCTGCAGCAGTCGATGAAGTTCGGCGAGTTGTTGAGGCATGACTGGGCCGCGA
>JAEUIL010000294.1 GCA_016794255.1 Planctomycetaceae bacterium
GTCGAACGAGAACTTCTCGGGCAGCAAGTTGATCTTGCTGTTGATCGCGTCGTCCCACTTGATCTCTTTGCCAGAGTAAGTGCACATACGGCCGAGGATCGAGGTCATCGAGCTCAGCGCGCCGTACTCAGCTTCGTTGATCGGGTTGCCCGAGCGGATGCTGGCCAACAGATCGACGTGCTCTTGGCGGTACGGGCTGGGATCGCCCTTCTTGCTGTACTTCCACGTCTCGCCGCCCTTGACTTCGATTTGGCTGGCGCCGATGTTGGCCGAACCTTTGGTGCCGTGGACCCACTCGCTGACACTGTTCCAGCAGCCCGGGATGTGGCGGCATTGGCTGAACATCCGCGTGCCATCGCCGAATTCGAACTCGACGGCGTGGTGATCGAACGTCTCGCCGTAGTCCGGTCCCTTACGCACTTCGCAACCGCCCATGCCGTTGGCCTTCACGGGGTACGAACCCTTGACCCACGCGCCGACGTCGAGGTTGTGGATGTGCTGCTCGCAAATGTGATCGCCGCAGATCCAGGTGAAGTAGTACCAGTTGCGCAGCTGGTATTCCATCTCGGTGATCTTGCGACCAGCTTGCTTCTCAAGCGATTCGCGCGACTTGACCCACGGGGTCGAGCCGTTCCAGTAGACGCGCGTGGCGATGATGTCGCCGATCATGCCGTCTTGGATTCGCTTGATCGTTTCGAGATAGTTGGCTTGGTGACGACGTTGCAGACCCACGCCGACGCCGAGGTTCTTGGCCTTGGCAACCTTGGCAGCGTCGAGCACTTTGCGCACGCCCGGGGCGTCGGTCGCGACCGGCTTCTCCATGAAGACGTGCTTGCCGGCGTTGACGGCCGCTTCGAAATGGATCGGGCGGAAGCCCGGCGGCGTGGCGAGAATGACGAGATCGACGTCCGACGCGAGCACCTTTTGATAGGCATCGAAACCGGCGAATTGGCGATCCTTTGGCACATCGAACTTGTCGCCGAGCGCCTTCGAGAGGTTGCCCACGCTGCTGTTGAGACGGTCTTCAAACAGATCGCCCATGGCGACGAGCTTGTGATTGCCCGGGGCGGCCATGCAGTCGTTCGCCGCGCCCGATCCACGACCACCGCAGCCGATCAAACCGATACGCAGCACATCGCTGCCAGCGGCATGAGCTTGGTTCGTGACGGCCAGCGAAGCCAACGACGCGCCAACCGTGGCGACGGTCGACGTCTTCAAGAATTCACGTCGTGAAGGAAGTTGGTGGGTGCTCATGCGATGGACTCCGGGGGAAGGGGTGGAGGTAAGTGGTTGGTGGTTAGTGGTTGGTTGTTGGTGAGCGATATTCAACAGCAGCGGCTTGGTATTTCACCAGCCGCTAACCACTAGCCACCAACAACTCTCCTGCTATTTCCGGCTCTTATCTTCAAAGCCGTACAACTTCTTTTGCTCGTCGCTCGGTTCTTCGAGTGGGCGGACAATGCGAAAGCCGACGAACTGCGCGTCGGTATAGTACCACACACTCTGCGGCAACTGCGGGTCTTGCATCTTCCAATCGATGTGCGATGGCAACCGTGCCGCCGAGCGACAGCGATCGGGCTCGGCGTCCCAAGCACCGCCCCGCACGACACTCGGCTCGGGCGCCTTGGCCACGTTCAACGGATTGACCGCGGTCTTGCCAGCGAGAGAGGCGTACCACTTGGCGTCATAGCCATCGGCGGTCCACTCGGCCACGTTGCCGTGCATGTCATGCAATCCCCAGGGATTCGGCTTCTTCTTGCCGACTGGGTTGGGCTTCTCGCCGCTGTTCTTGAAATACCACGCGTACTCGCCGAGTTGGCTCGGGTCGTCGCCAAAGTGATAGGCCGTGGTCGTGCCGGCTCGACAGGCGTATTCCCATTCGGCTTCGGTCGGCAGTCGATAGAACCGGCCGGTCTTGGCACTCAGCCACTCGCAATACTTGCGCGCGGCGTGCTGCGTCATGCTAATCACCGGGTTGCCTTCCTTGCCCAGGCCGAAGGTCATGTCAGTGTACGGCTTCGTCGGACGCGACAACGTATCAGCAATCTTGTCGAGCTCGTTCGGCGGCAGCTTCGTGGCCTTGCGCCGTTCAATATCGAGATTGAACATGAACTCTTCGTACTCGTCCCAAGTCACCTCGCACTTGCCCATCCAGAACGGCGCGATCTGCACTTCGACCTGCGGACCTTCGTCGTCCGAACGCTTCGCCTCGCCAGCGGGACTGCCCAATTTGAATGTGCCGCCGGGAATGGGGACCATGTCGAACTTCGCGGCCGAGCCCGAGATAATGTCGGTATACGGCTTCATCTCTGCAGCGGTCGTCGCTTCGCTGTTGGGAACCGGAATCGTCGGGCCCTTGGCTTGAACGAACTGAGGCGAAGCCAACAACAACGCAAACAAAACGTAGGCGACGCAACCACGGGAGCGTAAGCTGAACATAGCGGGCAAATCACGAGTGGATAAAAACTTCAATGCAGTACGACGACGCCTCAAGGCGCAACGAACGGCGACGGTTCTTGCAGGCGGGCTTGCTCTCGGCAAGCGCCGTCATCGCGCGACCCAGCCGGGCCAGCGAGCCGAAGGGCGAACGCTTTCGCTTTCAGCAAGTCCACATGGGTGCGCCATGGGAACTCGTATTGTACGCCGCCAGCGAGAAGGCCGCAAACTCAGCCGCGAATGCCGCCTTTGCCCGCATTGCCGCGCTCGATGCGTGCCTCAGCGACTACCAAGCCGACAGCGAATTGAGCCGCCTGAACATGACTGCGGGCACGGGCAAAGCCATCGCCGTGAGCGACGATCTGTGGCGAATTGTCACGGCCGCCCACGACTTATCAACGGCGACTGATGGAGCGTTTGACATCACGGTGGGCCCTTTGGTGCGGCTGTGGCGACGGGCTCGTCGATACAAGGAACTGCCTCGGCCCGAGTGGCTTGCCGAGGCCCGCGCGGCGGTGGGCTACCGGTTGCTCAAGCTCGATCGCACGCAACAGACGATTGAACTGACGCGACCCGACATGCGGCTCGATCCCGGCGGCATCGCCATGGGTTACGCGGCCGACGAGGCGCTCCAGGTCCTCAAACAATATGGCGTGACTCGTGCGATGGTTGATGCCAGCGGCGACGTGGTCTGCGGCGATGCTCCGCCCGATCGGCCTGGGTGGATCGTCGGCATCGCGGTCACCGGCGGCAAAGGTGGCAAGCCGACACGGTATGTGTCGCTGGCCAATGCCGCACTCACCACGAGCGGCGACACGTATCAGTTCGTCGAGGTGAACGGTGTGCGTTATTCACACATTGTCGATCCGCGCACGGGCGTCGGCCTGACGAATCGCGCCACGGTCTCGATCGTCGGTCCCGACGGCATCACGGCCGACAGTGTCGCCACCGCCGCCAGCGTGCTGGGGCCTGATCGAGGCGCGAAGTACATCGAAAGCCGCGCCAACCTCGCGGGCCATTTCATGTGGACGAGCGACGATCGCATCGAAACACGCGAGACCACGCGGCTGCGGTCGTACATCACGAACGGTTAGTCCCGCATCATGAGAAAACCCTCGCGGAAGCATCGACGACGACAGCATGCGGACGACGTGCCGCCCGGCTCGGGCTGGTGGTTCTGGCCCGGGGCGGTGTTGCTGCTGATCGTGCTGGTGGGGATCGGCGCGTCGTTGGAAGGTTTGAGTTGGCAGTTGCTGACGATGCTGCGGTACACTCGCGGCAGCTGTCGCGTAGTGGCGGCCGAGATCGTGCCGATGGCGAACACCTACGAATTGCGAATCGCCCACGAAGTGTTGCTGCCCACCGGCGTCACAGGCCGCAATGAAAACACCGAGCAGCACACGCCTTCGTACAACAATCGCGTCGATGCCGAAGCGTCGCTCGCCCACTACGCCATCGGTACGGTGCATCCGTGTTGGTACGACGCCGACAATCCCGCCCGGTACAGTGTGCTCGTCCGTCGCGGTATCGATCCGACGGTGCAGTTCATCGTGCTGGGCGTGAGCATGCTGATCGGCTGGGTGGGATTGAGCATGGTACGCAGGGCGAGCGGAATGTGATGGGTCATCCCATAATAGATCGATTGCAGGCATTCGACGATCTCGTAGTCACTATTGCGAGACTAACAGCCAGAATTGACCGACGCACACGTTATCTTGACAATGAATATGCATGCAATTCCTTCGATGCATAAATCGCTGTCACAGCTGCCGATATTATGACCATCCCCACGTTTACGACAGGTAGTTTGTACTATGCCCTTGGAATGCCCCCGATTCTTGTACCAGGGGTTATGAGAGTAGGGTTTGGGTAAGGGGTTCCGCAGTGTGCTGCTGGAGTGAGGGCGGAGGCGTAGCCGAAGCCCGAACGGAAGCAGCACACTGCGACGCAAATTCCGACGGGGTCAGGTAACCAAGACTGCTGTGAGGACGCTCTTCGTTGTGCTCCTTCAATCGTCGAGCGGCGAACCAGCGTGCCTCGGCCAAGTTCTCGAACTCCTC
>JAEUIL010000302.1 GCA_016794255.1 Planctomycetaceae bacterium
CCTTGCGAGCCGGGAATTTGCGTTGCTCTAGCAAGTCGCGAATGATACGGCCCACGGCACCGGTAGCGCCCGCAATGGCGATCGTGTCGAACACGGAACGAGACTCCGAAACGAGTGAAAGAAGAGGCGAAACAACCAGTATATTCAGGACCGGCAGCGGGGTTCAAGGAGCGGGAAACCGCGGAGCAGGGCGTCGAATCGCGGCAAGCAGAAAGCCGCGACCGGTGGTCGCGCGGCGGGGACGGATGGTGGGTGATTCAGCCGCCGTTGCGGGCGGACGCAGCACCTCCAGCCGACGGCGAAAAACAAGTCTTGTTCGACGGAGAGTCTGTTCCGGACGACCGGCATCTAGTCGCGACGGGGCAGCGTAAGGCTGAAGCTGCACGCTGAAGCCCTTCGTGGAATGCCATTGTTCACCGGGCCGCGACGAACAGTGTTGATTTCAGAACCCGCGTGGCCAGCGGCTCCATGTGTAACGGGTTGTTCGGCTCGGTCGTGATCAGTTGAAGAACTGTTGCAACGCTTCTGGCTTGGCTGACCGCGCGTCCACGAAATACTTTCAACTCGCTACTTCTAAACGACATTGGCTCTGAGTTGCTTGAGTTCGGAATCGAGCCGCTTTACCATCACAAGATACTCGAACAAGAACTCCTTCCGCTCGTCGATCCAATTTCTATCGACCACGGTTTCACTCGCGACTATGGGTTGCCAAGCCCAATTGTCGCGGCCTACGACTGCCAGGATTGCACTTGCGAGTTCGGGTGGGAGGTCGGCACGCGTCAACTCGTAGAGTTCCCGGAGGAATTGTCGCGAGAAGGAATTCTCAGAGGTGAAAGCAAGTAGATGAGAGATATAATGTCCCGGAACCTTCTCAATTCTCGCATTAAATCGATCAGGATCAAGGTGCTCGCCTAGGACTTGAGCTGAATTAACAGGCCTGCCCAAGTCGATCCCGATGTACGCGAATTCCCCTCGGATTCGATCCACTAACACCTGCAGCTGTTCGCCAATCGTTCGTAGGATGGGCCGACGCCTGAGCTGTTCCTTTCGCTCGATATATCTTGTCACAGCGAAGTCGATAAGGAGCACCGACACGACCGTTCCTAGCAGCTCGATGCCCAGATTGGCTTCGATTTCCGCAAGGGTTGACCGAGCGACCAAGACAGCGCCGATAACCGCAAGTAGAGCTAATACTACAAGAAGCAACCACTCGTCGCAAAGCATTTTCATGACGTCGAGTTTGTCCTTTCTGGGGAGTTACGACCATAGGCGGCACTCCGCCGCCAATGAAGCAAAATGCAGCTTCGCGAGATGAACTAATGATTCTACTGAAACATTCGGCATATTATCGATCATAAGCCTTTTATGCAAATTTCCCTCGATTTTCAGGCGTCGAAACTTCGCAAGAATATGGCCCCTTGGAACGATACCGACTCGATCGGGCATTCGCTGCAACAAACACACTTCGTAGGCATAGCGCGCTGTTTGATCGCAAGAGGCCGACAAGGGTGAGGCTGTATCGCGTTGCAAGGCGAGCGTGTGAAACGAAATGACGACCGCATGCGTTCATCAACCCGTGCCCCTGATTGCGTCGAAAGCGTACATACGTGCGGAACGAATCGCCCGGCCATTCGTCAATCGAGCATTCGACATTCTTTCGGCATTCAAACTTCGGCATTCGTCATTCCCCCCCCTCCCCTGCCCTGCTCACCGGCGGATGATCGGCGTGTCGATCAGGGGTTGGCGAGCGACGTGGCTCGGCTCACGGCGATCAACGCGGCCGGCGACCCGTTCCAGGTGGCTGTCGACGAGCGTGGCCCAAGCGGTCGCCTCGGCGGCGTCGGCCGTTTGATGCGGGTCGTACTTGCCGTCGACGTCGAGATAGCCAAGCGATTGGATGAGCGGCTCTTTGAGCGAGATCCGCAGACTCAACCGTCGATCGCCCGCCAGCAGCATCGCATCCCAAAACGGCTTTTGTTCGAGCGGGTGCGATTGGGTCATCGTGGCGATCAACGCCCGATCGTCGACCGGCGCGGCGAGCAAATCTCGGCCGTGCGTGTTCGCGAGCGGCACTTGCTGTCCGGTCAACGCATGCAGCAAGGTCGGCAGCACATCGGCATGGGTCGTCGCTTCGCCGAGCCGCATCGGCATCACACCGGGGCCCACGATCGCCAGCGGCGTGCGACATTGCATCTCGGACAGTTTGCCCCAGTGCGACAGCGTGCCGTCGTCGAAATGCGACTCGCCGTGATCGCCCGCGACGACGATCAAATGCTTGGCGGGATCGAGCGTGGCAATCGTCTCGGCCACCTCATGATCGAGAAACGCCGCGGCATTGCGATAGCGGTTCATGACCTCGGCGCGACGTTCGATGGTCGAACTGCACACATCCTCGGGCGGCACGACCGGTGCGTGCGTCGCGAACTCGGTCGGGTACAGGTACGGAAAATGAGTCGCGTTCAAAAAGCAGACGATGAACTGCGGCTGCTTGGCGGCTGCCAGTTGCTCGCGGACCTTGGCCAAGACGTCACGATCACCACGCACCCAGTCGGGCCGTTCGTCGGTTGAGATGTGCTGAAAAGCGGGCGGCCGAATGTACTCGTTCATGCGCATCCACTGAATCGTGCCGCTGGCAATGTACGAGCATTCATAGCCGGCGCGCCGCAAGGTCTCGCAAGCTTGCGGCGTAGTCTGGGCATCGAGCGTCGTGTGATACACGAGCGGCGACCGAGCATAGAGCAAACCGAACAGCCCGAGATGCGAACAGTTGCTGCCCGCGTAATGGCGGTCGAGTTGCAGACCATCTTTGGCCCAAGCAGCCGTGCGGGGCATCATGCCGGTTTGCCACACGTCGTGGCGGAGGCTTTCGAGCAGAAAGATCACGATGTGCGGCGGCTGCGAACCGACGTCGACCACTTGCGTATCCACCGGGCCTGGCTGGCGCAGCGTTTCGATCTGTCGCGCGAGGGAGTTTTGCAGTTGCATGTTGAGCTCGACCCGCACACGCTCGGTGGCGCAGTTGGCGGGCGCCGCGACGAGGAATGCGAATGGATTCCACGGCAGCGTGGCATGCAATCGCTCGACGGCCAAGCGACTCGAAACACCCCAATGAGCCGGGCCAGCTCCACACGCGAAACCCAACAGCGCCGCGCACGCCGCTGTTCGACCCAGCGATTGCGTGAGCCACGGCCAACGCTGCGCAATCGATCGGGCGAACTTGATCGCGGCGCAATCGGCCAAAGTACCAGCCACCGCGACGGCTGCGAACAGGGCTACGATCGACACCAGCATTCGTGACACGTCACCGGCCCATTGCCAGGCGTGCGGATCGCAGATGAAATTGAAATAGGTCAGTAGATGATTGCCGGTGATCGCTTGCACACGCAGATCGAGCAACAGCCACAGCATGACGCAGCCCAGGCCCATGAGCCACACGCCGGTCGATATGCGGCGATAGCCCGCCCGTCGCACGACCACCGCGAGCGCCAGCACAGGCAATATCGCCCACAACGACTTGGCGACGAGCACCCACATCAGCGTCACACGATCCCACAGCGAAGTCGGCAGCGAGCTCCATTGCAGTAAGCGGCGATAGTGGTCCCATTCGCACGCTAGCAACAACAGCCACGGCACGATCAACGTGGTCAACGTTCGGCCAAGTGTGACAGGCGAAAGGACGGTGGGCCGATCGGGGGACATAAGAGAAACAACGGACCGACATGGGGGACATGAGCCAAGCCGCTACCATCAGCATCGGTAGAAGCGGCGCGCATCGTCGATCGAATTACCCCTGCAATCGTGCAGTCTTAACAAGTTTTTGCACCAGTGCCGTGATAGCAGCGAGGCCGTGTACCGCCCCGCTATTGCGCTTTACGGTTTGATTGTGAGCCACGGCATTACGAGCGTTTCGCTTTGACGCGCACGACCGGGGCGGCGTTCCCCTCCCCTGCCCTGCTCTGGCGATCAAGCATGCTGCGCACGAACTCGGGCGGAATGAACGAGGCCACGCCGAAGAGCATCACCGTGCCGAAGGTGATCATGCCGAGACAGACGGCGATGCCCATGTGCAACGGAATCGCGACCAGACATACCAGCGGCCGGGTGAGCTTGGGCCAAACGATGGCGCAGAACAACAGTTCCCAATAGACCGTCACCGTGGTGAGCAGTGCACACGCCAGCGGATACGCCGCGGTCCACGTCATGTCGAGAGATTGATACTCATAGTTGGCAAAGCCAAGCCACAGCGCGTCGCCGCTCCACCAGGTGCTCCCCTGCAACTTCGAGAGTCCCGCAAAGAAATAGATCACGCACATATGTAGCTGAATCAACCGCGTCGCCAGATTCGCACTCGTGCTCGGCGCGGCCGGGGGCAACGGCTGGCCGAGTCGTTTGCTCTGCAACCAACGGTCGAGCGAGTATGCATCGCCGGCCGGTGCCAGACATAGGTACAGTCCCAGCATGATGTTCAATTGGTCGAGTCCGAACAAAGCACCGGGCGTGCGATTGACGTACGAGATCGCGGCCAACACCGACAGGACCGTCGTGACGCGTGTGAACAGTCCGAGCGCGTACATCGCCATCACGATCAGGACGGCGACATGAATCGTCCACATCACCGTCGGTGAATCGACTAGCCACCAAAAGCTCCACGCCAGGCGATGCTGCATGCCGATCGCATCGCGGGCCGACTCTTGCGTAACCCAAGCGTGTGAGCCGAAGAAGTCGTTGAGCCGTAGCGACCACACGAGATGCGTGTAGAACATCATTGTGCCGGCGCAGATGCGGATGAACCCGATCGTGGCGGGGTCGGTCGGCGTGAAGAAGAATCGATTCCAACCCACAACGGTCGCGTGCCACACCTCGATCAAGTAGTTCAGCAGGCGATTCATGACTTACCTCGCTCGAACGTTCCCAGCGGACGGCGGCGATAGGAACGTGGATCGCGCAGCGAAACCTTTTCCTTCGTAATCTGCTCGGTGGTGGGCATCAGGTGCTGTACCAAGGTCAGCGTGACCCGTTGGCCATTGTAGGCGTCGAGCAGATGATCGGCGTAACCCCGCACACGAATGCGTTGCACATCCGACAGCGGTGCGGTTTCCCAGGTGAAGTTGTTCATATCGCTGGGCATGCCGGGCTCCATGTTGCCGACGAACTCGGTGAGCATGAAGTGGCGATGGTACAGCAGTCGCGGCCATTGCTCGTGCCGGTCAGGAAATGTCGGCTTTACGTGCGAGCCATCGGCCAACTCGATATCACATTCGATCAAATGCGACGGGCCGGGATCGGGAGCGAAAAACTTGTAAGCATGGCCCAAGAACAGCACGCGATGATACGGCAGCACCGCGGGCAACATCGCTGAGCCATGAATCGATGGCGGCAGATTCAGGGGGCCCGTCAGAATGGCGAGCAGATGATAGATCAGCCACAGACTGACGAGCAGCCGAACCGGACCGGACCACGGTAGGCGAAGTTCGTCGGTCTTGGGGGTGACGCGGGACATGAGCGGAAGTGGAGAGGTGAGTACGTGAGTAGGTGAGTAAGTGGGA
>JAEUIL010000383.1 GCA_016794255.1 Planctomycetaceae bacterium
GGTCCTTCGTCATTCGAGCATAGGCATTCCTTCGGCATTCAAACTTCGACATTCGTCATTCTCGCGGCAGACGCCTTTCGCGAACGTGGGGACCGCCAATCTCGAGTACTTTTATGTCCGCCAAACACCGCTTGATTGACCTCAGCGTCCCCCTTTCGCATCTTGCACCCAGCGAGCCGCTGCCGGCTGAAATCCGCTATATCTCGCATGATGCCGAAGGGCTCGCGCAGATGAAAATGTTCTTCGGCGTCAACGAGTCGGATCTCGTTTGGTCCGGTGGGCGGGGTTGGGCAATCGAAGAGATCCACGCCATCACGCATACCGGCACCCATGTCGACGCCCCGTATCACTACGGAGCGACCAGCGGCGGACAACCGGCCAAACGGATCGATGAAGTTCCGCTCGAATGGTGTTACGCCCCGGGCGTCGTGCTCGATGTGCGACACATTGCCGCCGGTGAGTTCATTACGGTTGAACATTTGCGGCAGGCGCTCGACGCGATTGGCCACACACTGCAACCGCTCGACATCGTGTTGCTGCGGACCGACTGCGACAAACGGCTCGACTCGCCCGAGTACTTTCGGCAGCCCGGGCTGGGACGCGAGGGTACGTTGTGGCTCGTCGAGCAAGGGGTCAAGGTGATCGGCATCGACGCCTACACGCTCGACCGGCCTTTCGCCGACATGGTGGCCGACTTCCGCCGCTCGGGCGATGGTCGTTACATCTGGCCCGCTCACTTCGCCGGGATCGAACGCGAGTACTGCCAGATCGAAAAGCTCGCGAATCTCGACCAATTGCCGCCGACCGGTTTCACGCTGAGTTGCTTGCCCGTCAAGATCGCGGGAGCGAGCGCGGGTTGGTGTCGCGCCGTGGCGATTGTCCCGGCCGAGCGAGGCACCGTATGACGCCTAGCATCGACCGAGTCGAAACGTTCGTCGTCAACTATCCAACCGTCGGGCAATTCAAGTTCTTCACCGCCGCGCCGCACCAGCCGCCGGGCCGAATCACGGCTTTCGTCAAACTCACGACCAACACGGGCATCGTCGGCTGGGGGCAATGTGTGCCGTCACCACGCTGGAGTTACGAAACGATCGAATCGGTCACGACGCTCATCGAGCGGTACCTCGCCCCAGTGTTGATCGGCGAGCCCGATTGGATCGGGTTGCTAACCGACGACGGCGACTTTTGGCGACGCGTGATCGCAGGCGGATTCTCGATCGGTCACCCGATCGCCAAGGCGGGCGTGAACCTCGCGCTATGGGATCTCTACGGTCAGCTCACGCAACAGTCGCTCGCACAACTTTGGCAGCGGCCGACGTGCGAGACGGTCGAAATGAGTTGGACGCTCGACGTGACCAATGTTCCGGCGCTGGCATTCGACTCGCTCGCTGAACAGGTCGCGGCGGCCCGAGCGCGAGACTATCGCAGCTTTAATTTCAAGCTCGGTCGTGGCTTGGAGCTGGATTCCGCACTCTGTCGGGAGTTGCGTTCGCTCGCGCCGCAGGCTCACGTTTGGGTCGACGCTAACGGCGGGCTCGATCTCGACACGGCACTCGCCATCGCCCCGGTACTCGCCGATCTCGGCATCGCCGCAATTGAGCAGCCGCTGCCGGGCAACCGCATCTCGTGGTATCGCCGCTTGAAACAACAGGGGGCCTTGCCGATCTTGCTCGACGAGACGATCACGACCGCTGTCGAGTTGGCCGAGTTCCACGAGTTGGGGATGCTCGATGGCGCGGTGCTCAAGGTGGCCCGCAGTGGCGGACTGAGCGAATCGCTGAAGATTGCCGAGCTCGCCGAGCAACGCGGCTTGCTGCTCTACGGCAGCGGGTTGACCGATCCCGACGTATCGCTCGCGGCGTCGCTGCACTTGTTTGCCGCCTGCGATCTGCCGCAGCCGGTCGCGTTGAACGGCCCCCAGTATTTGACCAAGAGCGTGCTGCGCGAGCCGATCCAGGTTCACGGGCCGTTTGCGACCGTGCCGACGGGGGTGGGGCTGGGTGTGCTACCGGACTTGCCGTGAATTTCTGCGGTAGGACGGAGTGCCTGGCCTGTCGATGTGTCGGCGAAAGGGCTGTGGACGGGACTGGAGACCCGTCCTACGAAGGAGTTACTTGCCCCAGCTCGGCAACCACGAACCCGATCGCACCTTGGGAATGATCGACGCCTTCGGTTCAGGCGAGGCACTCGCGGCGGCTGTCGGTTCGCCACGAGTGCGATTCAACTGCGCGAGCAAATCGGGCGAAGCTCGATCGATCACGACCACCTCAGCTTTCGCCTGCGGATCACGCGGCTTGACGATGCAAATGACCTCGGCGGCCGACGCGTTTTCACGCACCTCTTGCAGCATCGATGCCTCGGCGCTCGTGAGCGCCACATGGACCACGCTAGCCGTCGGGCTCGGCTGCGGGTCGGGGGACTGGCCCAGCGGTTGTCGCGGTTGATCGCCACCGGCGACGAAACCGACCGGCGGCTGGGCGGGCATCTGCGGCGGAGCGACGGCGAACTCGGCCGGTCGGTTCAAGACTTGATCGAGACCCACCCGGGCCAGCTCGCCATGAATCACCTTGAGCGAGACGTACAGACCTTCGTCGTCGGCCGGATCGGCAGCGTTGCAGACGCCGATGAGTTCGCCACGCACGTTGAACAACCCGCCGCCGCTACGCCCCTGCACCGGTTGGCCCGCGACTTGAATGTTGTGAGCGCCGACAAATTTGTTCAGCGAGTTGATGCGACTCACCCGCGATGACGGATCGTCGCCATGACTGCAACCGACGCTGAACACGGTCTCGCCCGATTGCAACGGAGTCACCGCCGAGGCCAGCGTCGCGGTCACGAGTTGCACGCCGGGACGAATGCGGAGCAGGCCAATGTCGGACTTCAGATCGTAACTGACGACCTTGCCAGGAAACGTCCGTTTGCCGCCGGGCCCAAACACGTCGACCTCGATCTCGCCTTGGCCTTTGGACTCGCGGAAAATGTGAGCACAGGTGACCACGAGAGCTTCGCCCGCTCGCTGATCGACCACGGTACCCGAGCCGGTGCTCTTGCCGCTGCCGTCGAGAATGCGGATCCGCACGCTGGCGTTCATGCAACGCTCAATCACGCCGGGATCGACGTTCGTCGCGGACTGCGCTCCACCAACCGCATCACGCAGTCCCCGCGCCATGCGATTGAACGGCTCGCTGATTTGCTTGGGAATTAAACTCGGTCGCTCTTGGGCACTCGACACGCTATCCGTCACAGCGAACGATGGCGAACCGCTGTCGGCTGCAAAGGTTTGCGGACCCGAGCCGCCCGGATGCTGGCCCGGCTGAGGACCGGCTGACGTGCGCTGCGAGGCGAGTTGCAACAGTCGTTCGAGTTCGCCCCGACCGACGGCGCCGGTTTGACGACCGACCTCGCGGCCATCGACGAGCATCACGAAGCACGGGACGCCGTCGACCTTGAAGCGTTGGGCCAGTTGCGGTTGTTGGTCGATATCGACCTTGCGAATCGGGTGACCAGCCGCGGCAAGCTGAGCCACGACAGGATCCATTTGCCGACAGGGACCGCACCACGACGCAGAGAAGTCCAATAAGACCGTTTCGCCGCTCGCGCTCAGCAAGAGCGCACAGACCAACGCAGGGCACGAGATCATGAATCCCTCCTGGACCTGGGACACGATTCCAGCGTCGTTACGGGCGACACTCGAATCGTTGGTGCGACGGACTTCCATGCCCGACGCAAGTTCGGCAGATCACACGGTCGAAACCGGGGTGCCGAACGGGGCGGGAATAATCGTTGACAGATGCGTTTGCCACAAGGTCAGTTGACCCGCTGGCGTTGCTGGCGAGACCTTGATAGCGTGGAGACAACCGCTTTCACTTACTCACTTACTCACCTACTCACTTACCCACCTTGCCCTCCAACCATGCTCCTGATCGGCACTCGCAACAAGAAAAAGGGCCTTGAACTCGAAGCTCTGCTCGCACCCTACGGCATCGCGGTCAAAACGCTCGCCGAGTTTCCCGAGGTAGGCGAAGTCGAAGAGCACGGCACGACCTTCGCCGCAAACGCCGCGTTGAAAGCGACCGGCTACGCGCAGGCGACGGGACAGTGGGTCTTGGCCGACGACAGCGGCTTAG
>JAEUIL010000414.1 GCA_016794255.1 Planctomycetaceae bacterium
GCGACTCGCCATGCAGCAAGCTCGCTAGCGCCAGTGAACCAAAGCCCAGCCCCGCCTCTTGCAAAAACCGCCGCCGCGCCGGCAACGCGAGTTCACTGGGGGAGTAGTAGTTGAACATGTTGAGTCTCCGCGATATCAGCCACTCGGGGCAGGCTCACCCCGCTTTTGCGAAACGATTAGTCCACGTACACAAACTCGTTCAAACACAACAACACTTGGCAGAACTCGACCAGGGCGCGAGCGGCGGTCTCGGGCGTGTCGCTGCCGAGCGCGGCTCGTTGTTGCTCGACAAAACGCCACATCCGCTGCCGCTCGTCGGCCGACGGCGAGCGTCCGAGCGCGTGTTGAAAGCCACAGTCGATACTCGCCTCGGTCGGCAGTTCGCCTTTGGTGCTAATGCGCGCGGCGAGCAACTCGGCTTGCTGCCGGACAAACGTCGAGTTCATCATCGCCAGCGCCTGCGTCGGCACCGTCGTCACGATCCGCTCGCCAATACTCTGGGTCGGTTCCGGAGCGTCGAACATGGTCATGATCGGAATCAACTCGCTCCGCTTGACCCGCAGATACACGCTGCGTCGTGCGGTGTTTTCGAGCACGCTCGCCCCGTACATTTTCTTGTCGAGATTGCCGCCCACCGCCAACAGCGCATCGCGAATCGTCTCGGCTTCCAACCGTCGCGGCCGGAAGTGCCACAGATACCGATTCGTTGGGTCGATTTTGAGATTCGCCGAGTCGACATCGCCCGATTGCTGATAAGTCGCGCTCAACATCATGAGTCGATGCAACGTCTTGAGCTTCCAGCCGCCGCGAATCAATTCATCGGCCAGGAACTCAAGCAACTCGGGATGCGACGGCCGATCGCCTTGCATGCCGAAGTCGTTGGGTGTGCCGACGATTCCCTCGCCGAAATGATGTTGCCACACGCGATTGACGATCACCCGGGCGAGCAACGACCCCGCGCCGCGCTCGACATCGGTCATCCACTTGCCGAGTTCGATCCGCGGATCGCTCGGTGGCGGCGTTTGCTTTTCGCTCGCCGATTCAGCCCCGCGATGCAGCACCTGGATGAACCCCGGCTTGGCTTGTCCCTGTTTGTTGTCGACCTCGCCGCGTCGGAGGAAGTACACATCCTGCCCACCGGCAATGGTCGTATAGACCTCGGCGAGTTTCGGACGCGGCGTGGCAGCGGTGTGCTCACGCACAGCGCGATACACTTGGGCCGTCTCGGCGTCGAACGGCGCGAACCAACGCACGAGCGGCTCGCGCAGATTCTCGGGAACCTTGTTACCGTTGGCGGTCGAGATCGCCCGCAGTTCAGCGACATGTTGCGGAGCGACGTCGCCTGCCCAGGTGGCTGGGTTCTGCTCGACGCTCAGCGACACGCGCAGTCGTCCGATCCCCAGGTCGCGGAACTTCAACTCGACGATCAACTCGGTGCCACCCACGAAGCCGGCGACGGGCGCGGCGAACTCGAAGATCGCGGCGTTGTCTTTCTTCGCCGTTTGCTTCACGATCCAGGCGGTGTTGGGCTTGCCATCGACCGCGTTGGCTAGCGGTTGATCTTTGTCCTCGAACGCCGCAAACACCGGCTGCAACTTCACGGTCACCGGCGCGTCTTTCACCGCGCGATCGAGCGGCTGGGCGGTCACGGTGAGCTCGGCGAGTTGGAAGCTGCCGTCGTTATTCACGCCCGGGCCACGTTGCGGCAGCAGCTTGTCCGTGAACGCATCGAGGCGCAGAGCCTGCACGTTCTTTTGATGCGTTTCAAACGTGAGTCGATAATGCTCTTCATTGCCGGAAGCGCGTTTTTGTCCGCGGCGACGCACGACCACGCCGCCGGTCAGCCCGTCGTGAGCCAATATCCCGCCGGGAAGTTCCTTCAGATACGACCGTTCCGCGTCCCAGGTGACTGGCTCCAGAGCTTGCCACCGCGCCGCCTCGGGCTGTTGGCTCAACTTTTCGTTCCGCCACGTCACGAAACGCTTGGGCAACTCTTTGGCCGCGAACGCTTTCATGGCGGCGACGAGCGGCTCGTGTTCGGCCTGATGTTT
The DNA here is from genome assembly GCA_016794255.1 of Planctomycetaceae bacterium. GTDB lineage: Bacteria > Planctomycetota > Planctomycetia > Pirellulales > PNKZ01 > JAEUIL01. The sequence continues at coordinate 2,052 of JAEUIL010000414.1, forward strand.
TTCGAGCGCTCGTTGGGTCGCCGGGGGATCGGTGTCCAACGTGCGCGACCCATGGGCCGTGCGAGCCAGTGACGCCGCCAACGCATAGTAATCCTGATGCGGGATCGGGTCGTACTTGTGTTCGTGGCAACGGACGCAGCCCAGCGTCAGACCGAGCATCGACCCGCCCATGGTCATCAGCATGTCGTCGAGTTGATCGTAGCGAATGCGTTCGACGGTCTTGGCCGTGATTTGGCCGGGGTACGGGCCCGCCACGAGAAAACCGGTCGCCGCCGCACCTTGAAAGTCGTCGGGCTTGAGCAGGTCGCCGGCCAACTGCATCCGCACGAACTCGTCATACGGCAGATCGTCGTTCAACGCGCGAATGACCCAATCGCGATAGTGATACGCACCGGGCCGGAAGCCGTCGAACTCATAGCCGCCGCTCTCGGCGAACCGCGCCGCGTCGAGCCAGTGCCGACCCCAACGTTCACCGTACGCTGTGTTGGCGAGCAACTCGTCGACCACTTTCTCAAACGCGTTCGTGGCCGAATCGTTGACGAACGCCGCCACTTGCTCCGGCGTGGGGGGCAAGCCGATCAGGTCGAAATACGCTCGGCGGATCAGCTTCTCGCGCGTGGTCGGGTGATTGTCGTGGAGCCCTTGAGCCTGCTGAGCTTGGCGAATGAAACCATCCACCGGTTGCTGCGGGTCGGGGAGCTTGACCGGCTTTAGCGGCTGAAACGACCACCATTGCCGGCCTTCCTCGATGACGATTTCGCGTTTGGCTTTTACCGGCGCGTCACCCGCACGCGGGTCGGGCGCTCCGAGATCAATCCACTTCGCGAAGTCGGCAATGATCTCGTCCGAAAGCTTACCGGCCGGCGGCATTTCGAGGCCGTCGTACTTGAGCGCTTTGAGCAACAAACTGTCGGCCGACTTCCCTTTCACGAGCGTAGCACCGGACTCGCCACCGGCAGCGATCCCAGCCGCCGTGTCGAGAAAGAGCGCCCCTTGCAGCTTCTTCGCATCCCGGGCCTGTGCCGAGTGGCAACTGTAGCAGTGCTGCACGAGCACCGGCCGAATCTTTTGCTCGAAAAACTTGATCCCTTCGTCATCGGCAAGCGCGAACGAGGGGAGCAGGGTCGCACAGGCGGCGAGGGCGAGGCGCAGACAAATCTTCATCGGCAGGACGACCGTAGCGAAAGTGAGCGAGGCGGGAAGCCCCCATTCTAGCATCCGAGCGGGGGACCGGGCAAAGAGTTGTTTCGGACGGAGAAAGGTTTCTCGTATAGCGGTGGGTGTGCCATGTCCACATCTGCGTGGACATGCGTTAGTCGGAGAAAACAAGCCGTCATGGGAACTTCGCCGGAACTGCGCTACGCTTGTTGCCGGCCTGCGTGCTCGCCCGTGATCTGGGCCTGACAGTACTCAAGTGCCGCCGAGGCGGTGATCGTATTCAAGCGTTCCTCGGGCCGAAAGTGGAACCACCGTGCGACGAACACCACGTAGGGCAGCGACTCGCGGTCGATACTCGGGCCGGGGCTCTCGGCGTCGACCAGCCACTTGGCGATCAGCGTTTGCACATGCCGGGCTTGCTCGACGGACCGCGGCCGAGCCACTGCGGCGACCGGCATGCCGTGCCGAATCAGATACCATGTCTGTCGCTTCGACGACGCGGGGGGACAGTAGACAAACGCCCACTCGCGGACCGCCATGATGTGCATGACCTGCCGCTGCACCATCGTCAGATCGCGGACGGTATCACGCAGCAGGCTCGCGCGTTCAAAGCGTCGGTCGGCCGCGGCTTGCCGCATTTCGGCCTCGAGCGTTTCCAGCACCTCTTGCGAACGCCCCTCGATAAACGCCACTGCGCCACGCACCGCGTCGTAGTACTCGCGTCGATTGCAGAGCCCCGCACAAGGCCCGAGACACAAGCCGAACTCGTGCCGCGGACACAGGGCAGTGCCCGACGCTTCGATGAGCAGCGATTGGTCGGCGAATTGCATCGGCGTGTCGTCGGCACAGTCGCGCAGGCCAAAGACCGTGTTGAGTCGCTCGACCGCGCGACGCATGCCGCGGCCGACCAGCAAAGGCCCGTAACAACGCTCGGCCGACGAGGGTGTCGTCGCCGAGAGAAACACACGTGGCGCCGGAGCGCGACCCACGCAGAGAAAACCGCGCCGCAGTCGGCCGGGCTGCCCCTGCACGTTGCAGCGCGGACGAAAGCGTCGGATCAGTTCCAATTCGCGGACCAGAGCGGCGAACTCGTGCGACACGCGTTCCCACACCAGACGCACGGCGCGGCCCCCGATGCGAATCGATTTTTGATCGTCATTTCCCGCGGCAAAGTAACTCAATAGCCGAGCGCGGAGCGACTTGGCCTTGCCGACATAGATCAGCTCGCCACTGCGATCGATCATGCCGTACACGCCGGGCGCTTCCGGACACGACTCGCGGAGTTGCCGACGAATGGCGCGGCGCTCGGGGGCCAACGTCAGCGATTGCATGCGCGAGCGGCCCGCGCCGATCCAGCGCGAGGGCCCGAACCGCTGAAAGCGCAAATCGTCGTGGTCAAACTCGATCACAAGCACACCTTCCGTGGCTCTGGGCAGGTGTCTACGACGAGAGTTGCTGCACGACTTTCAGGGCTTCGGTGACGTGCGTGCCAGCGTTGAGTTGCGAGTTGAATACGAGCCGCACGATCCCTTCACGGTCGATCACGTACGTCACACGTCCCGGCAGCAGGCCGAGTGTCTTCGGCACGCCAAAGAGCTTTCGCAAACGGTTGTCGGGATCGCTGACCAACTCGAACGGCAAGC
>JAEUIL010000419.1 GCA_016794255.1 Planctomycetaceae bacterium
GAAGCTGGGGTGGGTTCGACCGATCTGGCAAGCTAATTGCAACAAATTGCGTCGAAGGCAGTTCGACTTAGCAAGACTGCAGGCCCCACGATAAACCGTCCAGCGACCACACTTGCACGAAAGTTGCCACACAATTCCTTGTTCCTTCCGTTCTCATCGACGATCAACACTTTGCTGGCATCCCGGCAAGGAACCAGCTCAATAGGCCCCCCGATGATCTCTCGCAGTTGGTCAAGCGTGCTGACTTTGATGCGTTCGTCCTCAAAGTCAATCAGGGTTGCGGGCCAATACTTTACTTTACTCTTCTTTTTCATAACAAGACCTACAAGGACATGATTAGTAATCCACATGTGCACACTATAGCCACTGTATTGTGAATGTAAAATAGTGGACCGAACCCCTAGTTCGTCGTGTGTGTGCTTTCTGGCGGGCCGAGGGTCGTGCGAGCTGTTCCCTCCGCCATGGTTTCTCAGCATTCCTGACATTTTTTCATGTTCTCATAAGAAAAATGATTCGAGGTGCATAGATACGTTAGGAGGTATCTATGACACACATGTATTTGTTGGGAGACGTTTCCAGACTCCTGGGCGTCGAGCCCTATCGGATTGTCTACTTATTCAGTTCGGGGCAGTTGCCCGAGCCACCGCGTTTCGGTGGTCGGAGGGTGTTCTTTTCCGAGCACGTCGATATGATTGCTCAGAAGTTGAGTGTTGAGGTGAATAATATGAACCACAAGGAGAATGTATGATCTTTAAAGACTATGCCAATATGACTAAGCTTGGTCATCAGTGTGACATGTCGTCGCACAAGTTCGGCAAGCTTCTCGTTCAAGCGGGACTTAGGACTCCGGATAAAGTACCAAGTGATTTTGCCTTGCGTCATGAACTGGTTAAGTACGTACCGAACGAGCGAAACGGTGCCTTATACCCCATTTGGCATGCGGAGCTGACAATCAAGGCTTTGAAGAAGCTTGGGTTGCTGCCCGAGGGGCCAGTTGAAATGGAAGAGAAGTCCCCCGAGCAAGTCGAACCTGAAGAGGATTCGTCCGAGCAAGTTGGGACTGAAGAGAAATCATAGGAATGAAGCCCCTCGCGGCATTGCCGCGAGGGGCATTCTTGAAAGTGTTCTTGATGAAATCTAAAACTCAATCAATCCCCGACGTCAGGACCTTTTCCAACTGGACCGAAGCTCAGTCCGCGGGCTACTTCAGCAAGACGCATTGGAAGAAACAAGGCAAGGGAATTAAGGGGCCACCGTCCGCAACCATCAATGTTAACGGCAAGGACTTCAAACTCTACAGTAAAGATCAAACCACGACTAAGAAGCCTCGCACGCTTGCGTGTGAATCCTTACTGGATCGCTTTGTCCGTCGAGATGATATCGCCGGCTACCAACCTCATCGCACACTGGACTGGAAGCAGTTCCGACCTATTAACGGGTTAAGAAACCTGATTAAGGCCGGTTGGAACCTTAAAAAGTGCCACGCGGAGGGAATCTCGATCGGCAAGCTCAAGGCCCAAGCCTTCTCCATTCGTACCGCCGAAAAGACAAACTTTTTCTGCATCGACTTGGATTGCCATACCCCTACTGCTGAGACCGCCAAAGTGCATCTGAGCTTGGTCCAGTCCGTGGTCACACTTCTGCCTGATGTGCTTGATCAACTCGGTGGCGGAAGTTCGTTTGCCCAGTATCGCCAGATCGATACAAGCGGCATCCAGCTATGGGGCACAACGTCTTGGGCCATCAACACCAAAGCCTTGCACAAAGCCATTCGTGACCGGTTAACCGCACTTGGACCTAACCTCGATAAGAAACTTGCTCAAGCCGGCCTTCCTCGCTTGAGTCAGATTGAGATCGCACCGACCGAAAAAACTCAGATTTCCGTGCCAGGCTGCTACGGCAAGACGGTCTTCACGACCCGAGAACTCAAAGTGACCGAAGGTTGGTTTGATGTAGTTGGTCTACACGAACATATTTCTAAAAATGTTCCGCTGGGCAACGTAATTCCCAGATACTCCGAACTACTGCAAGCCTCGGCGGGGTTATTTGAGCCTTTCAAGATTCCGGTGATCAGAGAGAAAAGGCAAGTCTTAGTCACGGGGCGAGACCTGCAAATCCCCGTTAAACCAAAGGTCACCAAGCGAGACTACTGGACTAGACTGAAAACGTTAGCCACCGATGGCGTTCCCGAGCCTGATCAATTATTTGACTATCTGCTACCGTTGGCTCAGGGGCTGCTGTTTCGAGACTTCTTCGCTCATCCGAGTCGGCACGGGTTGACTGCGAAGGAGCTGCTGTCATGGGTGCGAGACAAAGGGAATGGTCTGGTTTCACGGCTTGAACGTGGCCAGATTGATCTGCTGGAAGATGGAATTAGTCGAGCAGTTAGTCTTGCTGACGGTGGAACGGCTCAAGCGGTGAGAGATTATTGGCTGTCTGTGCGGGAAAATGATTTGAGATACCCGAGCAGGATTGAACTACTTTCCAGTTTCATGCGGAAAGGCGGAAAGTGGGACACCCATACTAGGACCATTGTTAAGTGTACAGCTTTACCCCGTAAGTCCAATGGCAGTAGGGTGTTACCACAGGTTGTTCTGAGCCGTATCGAGGAAGCTTCCAAGAAGCATCTCAAATCATCCCCACACCGCAAGCGATTTATAGATTTTTCCAAGCGTTTCCTGACACATATCGCAAATAATCCAGACTCATCGATAAGCTGGCAAACCTTGAATGAACTTTGCGGCAAGAAAGGCAAGGCACAGAGAACCACGCAAAATCAATTCAAATCGATCCTCGTGCAAGCGGGCCTGCTTAAACCCGACTGGGAGCGTACGATCCGTCGTAATCAGTCTGCCGCCCGATATTCGTTGAGCGATTGGGCGAAGGAACAGATGGGCAATTAAGGCGGCCGGCAAGCTTAGAGGAAGTCCCGGCTCCAACGATGCTTGGATGCGTCTAGGACGAGCTCGTCAATAGGCATTACGGGAGTCGAACCCGCATGTCGGTCGCCTCGCCACTAACTCGTAAAAAACATGGTGAGCGTTAACGAACTCACTCAAGAAAACCGAGTCAGTCGCTAGCCATCCTCCGGGCTTAGGAGCCTGGGCATTGTCCAATTTATGCTAAATGCCTTCATGCGTGGCGTGCAGAGCCTGACTCGACACGATTAGCTGCCATGCGTGACTAATTGCATTATCCCGAAGCCTGCGAGCATGTCCGCTCGGACGTGCGTCATGACTTTGGGAACAACAGTCGCTGACGAGTTGCGACACATGCTCGATCTAAGCCGATTTAACATTCGCACAAATTCTACTACAATCAAGAAAGCGTTCACTCGGTAGCTAACTTTTCAATAGCCATTCCCACAAGGTGTTGTAATGACAACAGCGGTAAGACACAATCCATTCTCCAAGAGTCGTTTCAATACAAGCAAGAGCAGAAGAGAAAACATCGTCGTTTACGGCCCGAATGAGTTGGCCTTGCAACTCGCAGGCTATTCGATTGCCGACGTGCTGACGTGTCTTACCGGCCGGGGCGGGCTTCTGAGCATAGCGGACGAAGTTGTGGCGTGTGTTGACGGCAGAATGGTCAATGCCAGCTACATCCTTCAGCCCGGTGAGCGGCTGGAGCTATTTATGGTTCACGGCCAGAAAGCGGCATGGGAAGAAGCCGACCGAATTCTGCTTGAGCGTCTTGTTGCGGCGGTCGAGGCGGTTGGCGACACTATCCGAGGATCGCATAAGCATCAAGAAAAGAACTTGCGACTGAGCCACTTGGAAGAGCTTATTCTTCGTGCCCTAGGTGACCAGACGCTCCGGGCAAAGGAGATCGCAACGTTGTGTCGCGAAGACCTTAGCTCTCACTTCAGGGCCACTCTGTCTCAGCTTGTAAAACGTGGTGTGCTGCTTCGCAACGGTGATGGATACTACGTCAATCGCCAAGTTGATGTCGCCTAAGTCCTGACCAAGGTCCGTGCTGAGTTGCAAGCGAAGGGCAGATAAAATATATCGAAGACAGATCGCTGTAGATGCATAAAGGAGAGCATATGACTTACGTGCCTAAACAATTCGGAAGCTGGAAGAGACTGGCGAATAGCCTGCGTAAGCAAGCAGGAGGCCTCAACCCTCGCCTTGGATTTCGTGAGAACTACACCTCGATGCGAGGGCATTATGCTCTGGAGGACCTAGATGTACACGTCATCTACGACAATCGGCCAACTTACCCTGAAGGCCTCGCTGACAAACTTAAGAAAGTCCTGAAAGCGGAAAAGATCAAAGTGCTGGCGTATTCGGAAGGAGAACTCAATTGGGTGATGATCGTTGATATCCCTGCAAACATGGAGCAGCGGTTCAAGCACCTATTTAACACGGCGTTTGCAGCGGTATTTGGCCACGATGCAATTTTTCGAGACTACAACCACAACACTTAAACATAGCAACCCTGTGGAACTGGAAGATCGACGTGAGCCGGTCGCGTGTACCTGCTTACTCACTCATTCGTTCAACAAAGGAGCAATAGATGTAATATTACGCCGGACACCGGCAAAGGAAATTAACGTGAATGAGAAGAAACAAGCATTGGTAGACTTAGAAGGCCTGCGAGACGAATTGCTGTTTGACTTGCCTCTGACTCACTTGCAGAGAAGACGAATGGCGAATCTCCCTCACGACGACTTTTGGCAAGAAGCCGGATACTTGCTCGACGAAGGATTCGACGATCCGCGTATCGCCGACTTTCTAGACCTCCTTGCGAAGGCGGGGGTCTAATATGAAACACAACAAAAATGCAGACGCGACGTATTCGCATTCAAAGCAACGGCTCCAGGAATTTGTTGCTCGTTTTCCGTTGGAGCTAAAAATCATTGATCGGCAGCAAGTTGAGCAGGCAGCTCAAGAGCATCCGCTCAATAAGAACCTCAAGCAAGCCATCGAGCAGCGGTCGGTCAACTATCTAAGACACCAGGCGTCGTCGTATGACGGCCTCCTTGGGAAGCTAAATTCGCCCGCCGACTTATGTTCTAGCGATTTGGATCGCCATGTCTTGGAAGTCGAGAAGCGGTCACTTATCGCGTTGGCAAAACAACGCATCCTGAATGAAATTGCTGCGGCTTATCCATGGCTCGAAGGTGAGTGCAATCGGCAGAAAGATCGCGATGCCCTGGAAGATGATGTTGGTGATTACCTTATGCCGTTCGGACCTTACAAGGGGACGCGACTGGCAGAACTCAACAACGACTATCTCGTTCGATTGTTGGGGATGGGAGTGGTCCGCAAGCAGCTGCGAACTCGCGTGGAGCGGGTGTTGACGATCAAGATACGGGAGCTTGCCTGCGGCACCGCTCCTGAACGTAATCAATGTTGGATAATCGACGAAGACGGAGTACTTGCCTACCGATACGCCCCGGAAGTTCCCGACGACAATGTATTTTACTTTGAAGTCGCGGAGTTGTTTTGCGGCATTACGGCAGAGGACATTGTGGCGGGTTTGAATAGCATGGACGACTATTGTTCCGACATGGAAGCGACGTCGCCCGACTACGCATACTATCTTGTCAACAATGTAGTAATTCGGCAGTCGCTCAATGATGAAGACGAAGACGATACATTTACTATCGTGGCGATTCTTCAGCAGACGGGTGCCATCTATGACCCAGGTAACGCTGAGCTGCAGCGACTCGCAGATTACGGTACAACTTTGTACAGCAAGGAGGACTACCAGGAGTTCAAGAGTATTGTTCGTGGGTGCCTGGAACTCCATGAAGAACGAAAAAAGTAGCTCGACCGCCCAACTTAGCAAACAGGCCCGCCTAATGGCGGCCCTAGCCATTCATGACAAAGGCAGCCAGAGTACTAATCCTCGCAAGCCCTGGGGCCATGGTTAGCCATTCGCCCTTCTTGGGGTCAGGCGTGGCGTTGGCAACATGCTGGTCGTCGATTGCGACCTCTACGATCAAGTCCTTCTCAGGCTTGGGGAACTTTTTGCGAAGATCGGTGACGACGATCTAATCGTCCAATTCCACGACCTCGCCCTCTACAATTGGTTCTGGCTCGTCAATTACGTCAGTGTAGCTGGCAAAAAACTCCCGTAGCCTTGTGGTGTATGCCGTTAGATCGTTTGTTTCATACAGGGGGGCCCTTTCTGGCGTGCAATCACCGGCCACGACTGCCTGTCCCGTCGAAAAACACCGCAAACTACGGCGGGCTCCTGACCTAAACTCTATCTCAACTTCATAGTTAATCGGTGCCGCTTTCCAGGCCCCGCTCTTAACTGGCAGTATACAAATACGCTTGACTGATCGTTTGATTAGTTCGCGTATTTGCTGTCGCGTTCCTGGCGTTTTGTCAATTCCTGCGTGGTCTTGTAGACTCGAAACAAGTTCTTCTAGGCACGACCACTCATTGGAACCTGCCTTCACACCAAGCGAGCTAAGACCTAACTCGCGTAGGTAGCCCAGTATCATTGGCTCGAACTTATGGATGTCGATTGAGCAACTACTTGAGCCAATGACCTTATTGTGGGAATCTCGGCTGACTAGACGCTTGCTCGCTCGCCCATTCTTAGCCCTGAACGTCTGCAGGTGCATCGGCGACTTATCCAGGGCATTGACTAATAGGCCCGTAAAAAGATTGACAAACTTAGTCGACGCCCCCCGCTCTTGCTTGCGGTTGGCAAGTGCCGCTTGAGCTTTATCGAAAGTATCTTGATCAATGATTTGTGGGAAGCAGTTGAGCAACGGCTCACCAACTAGCTTGCCATTGGAATGGGGCTGAAATACGCCCAAGACCTTCACATCGGTTAGAACACGTCGAACGAGTGTCTTGTTAATCTTTCCGCTTCTGCCCCAGGACTTGTATTTGGCCTGCAACTGTTCGGTAATTCTGGTTAGGCCAAAACCAGCAACACAAAGCCTGAATGCTTCCTTAATGACATCGGCTGCTTCTGGCTTAACATTAAATCCCTTCTTCGTGCGTTTAAGCCATCCTGCTATCGAGCCGCTGTTGATTATTGTTTTATCCATGCCGGTTGTGGTTCGTATGGAGTGATGAAGCGTCGGCAGCTGTCCTGAGTAGAATTGTGCCACAAACGCAAAACACGCTAGCTCCATAGCCGTCGCAGGATCACCATTCTCGCTTGCCAAATATCTTCGCTCGACGGGCGTGAGAATTATGATATCAACTCCGGCATCCAAGATCGAATGGACCATAGCTTGAGTCTGCCTAACGCCCTCTTTCGAGAGATGGTCAATTCGCTCGACCAGTAAGGTGTCTCCTTTCTTAACTTGGGCCTGTTTGATCGCCATGAGGACTGCAGGGAGCCCCATCTTCTGTCCGTGTTCGTAAACTGTCGGAGCTTTACCAAAACAATCATGATCGCTCAGCTGGCACTCTGGATGGGTCGCTAGCCAGCTTTCGCAGAGTCGTTCTTGCCGTGGCACGCTATCGCTCGTAGCAGGTCGAATGCCGAGGAATCCTGCATACGAGTGGACGACACCCATTGAATTAGGTCCTTTCGCACGGTGTGTGGGGGGGGCGATGCATCGCCATTCCTATTGTGGTATCAGAGCAAGGCAGTATCGGCATGTCATCAAACCATAATATCTTATCGAAGTACAAGGAGAGATTACAAATCCCCCACTAATCAAAGGAAAAGCAATGAGAATGGCAAGCCGAAAGCACCGTCAATTGAAGCCGATCGTTCCGCAAAATGCGTTGGGAAAAGCTTCGCCGAGGACTCGTCTGTACGAAGCCCTCGTTGGGATACCAATTCCGCCTGGAACGACACCCCTAGACGTAATGGGATCGTATTTGCGTGCCCTATGTCTCGTTGCCAACATTCCTTTCGACAACGACTTTTATATCGAAATGCTGGCCAGAATTGCCCAACGTTCACAACGCCAGTTTTAGTTGACGCCCTTCTCCCTGCTACTCGTCCTAGTCTTGTAGAGGTGACTCGACCGATTAGCAAAAAAATCGGAACACATTATCGAACCAGAAAGCGTGGTCGGGTCGACGGTCGCATCGAGACGGCCCAAGCACTCATCGATCAGCTCGTCGCTGAACCGATCGTGCCTCACGCCGGAGACGGGCCGGCAGAACCTCAAGAGGCTTCGGCCTGTTAGTCGAGTTCTCGTCGTGAGCCGTTGTGAAAGAAAAAAGCCCGTCGTAAGACGGGCTTTTTGTTTGCCATGTCGGCTGCCCTGATTCAGTCTCGCATCTAGGCTGGCGTCAAATTGGGTACACTCAAATTGGGTACAGCCAAGGCTCCATAAGTCATTGAATCAAAAAGACTTGTGATACACAAAAACTGCCGTTATTGGACTTAAAATCCTTTGTCGGGTAACCGGCGTGCGGGTTCGAGTCCCGCCTGGGCCATTAATTCATCTATCATTCGTTTGGAATGTGATACGTGGCTCGTCCTACTTGCGAGCTTCCGAACGAGCTTTAGGCGCTTTCCCTCGATTTGAATGCTACGAAAGTGCCCATCTAGCCACGAATTTGATCGGCAATCCATTCGATTACAGAAACGAATCGTTGAAACGCCGATTCGTCACGTAATACCTGTAGATCGAAACCGGGCCCACCTTCAAGCAGATCTCCCTTCAGGTTGATCGCGTCAATCTCACTAAGTCGATCGATTAGCAGTTGGCGGTTGGCGATTTCTGCGAAGGGCTCGCGAAGCTTGAGACGCTTCATGCGGACGATTGCTTTGCCGTTGGAATTAAGATCGCACAGCACATGGCGATAGTCGTTGTGTGAAAACTGAACGGTGCAGGTGCCGTCAATATTTCCCGTGCCCCATTTAAGTTCATATCCCACTCGTCTCGCCCAATCCATGAGTCGAACAGCAATCGCGCGGATTTCGTCGCCGCGTCGCTGTGCAAGATCACTGAGAAACGACGACTCGTCCCAGGTGCGAGTTGCCCGGTCGACGGAGCCCTTGCGGCGTTCGGCGTCTGCGGTCAAACCGATGACACGTGGCACCAAGGTTTTCAGTTCTTGACCGATGTATTGCTTAATCTCGACGGCCAAGACTTCGGCCGGATCCATCTGTTGATTGAGGAATTCGACGATGCGTTGTAGCTCGGGCGGAATCGAATCCGCGACGAAGACCAAGCGAATCTTGCCTGCTTGCAGGTTGGTTTTGACGGTTTGCCAAAACTGCTCTGCGTTCATTCTGGAGTCCACGAGGGCCTCAATCGTGCTGGTCGCGTCCACGCCATTGGCTTCGCAGCGCAGCTCGTACTCGGCCCGCATCTTTTCGATTGGCCAATAGACGACCGCGTTCGCAGCGTAATCGAGAATTTGCCCCACCACCTCGCGCCGAATGCGGGTGTCGCTGCTACGCTTGACTTCTACCAGGGTGGGAATAGCATCCTGATCGAGAAACAGATGATCGAGCGACCAGCGGCCGCCACCATCCTGCTCGGCTGGCACCGCGACTTCACGCGAGACAAGCAACCAGCGGCGTGGGTCTGTTCGATTGATCTGACCGCCGGCCAACAAATTGGGATACTTGGCCAGCAACGACTGAAAAACGTCCTCATTGGTGTATGGCTGCTCGATCAGTTCGACGAGATTCTCCCCGTTCAAAACAAAGATACCGTCACTCATTGCGATGCCCTCTTCTATTCGATGTGTTCTACTTCTCTATCCCGGTCACGATTACCGGTCGCCAGAGGCCGCCGTTGGCGAGCGAGTTGTGAACCCGCACGACCAATAGGTTCGGCTGATCGCGTTTCAGTTTCGCAACGGGGATCTCGGCTGTGAACGGTGTCTCCCACAGCTCGTTGAGCGATTTGCGCTCGGAGGTCTCGGTGTGCTCGCGAATCAATTCGCCGTTCAGATACACCCACGCTTGCTCGTCGATCGAGCCGAAATGCACTTGCACGGCCTGACCGTTCCAACCCGTCGGCAACGTTAAGGTGGTTCGGTACCAGCCGTAACCTTCGAACTTGCCGATTGCTTCGTTCTCGGCCCAAAACGATGGCACGGTGATCGGCGTCCAATCGGCGTTCGCCGAATCAGCCCGATACCAATGCTGCTTCACACCTTGTTCGAGCGGATCCTTGCGAAACGACCAGGGACCGAGCACCTGCGGCAACAACTGTTTCAGTTGCTGCCAAGCGGCGGGACGTTCAAACGTCTTGGCATACAAGTCTTGTCGCAACTTCGTGAGCGGCGGCACGGATGTCTGCGCGTGCTTCGCAGGCTCGGCTTTGCCGAAGAGCAACTCGCCGAAATCGTTCACTTCGTCGGGCGTCTTGCTGCTGGCGGTCGCTGACCACGCCGAGCGTTCGACCGCGCCGGACTCGGTGAGATGCCCGCGACTCACATTCATCCGCCAAAACGCGCCTGGTGCAGGAGCGGTGACGCCGAGCGTTTTGTACGGCACGCTGATGAGCGCCACCCAGCGATTCGTGGCCGAGTCGAGTCGCGATTCGTACTTCCACTCGCCCGACCAGTCGGTGTCGAACTTGCCGTACAGCGGATGAATCGGATCGCCGATGATGCCCGTCACCGCGTCTTGTTTCGCGTCGGGCTTCAGGCCCACGGTGAGGCGATACGCCAGCTCGCGATTGCTCGTGGGACCAAGATACACGGCGACACTTTCTTGTTTATTAAGGTCTTGCTCGGCGGAACGCGACTGCAACCCCGCGGGCAACTCGCTCTCGACGCGAACATGCAGCGCCGTCGTGTCGAACAGCACGCGGAACGTGGTCGCTCGGCTCACGCTGGCCGACGATGGCAAGCCACCCAACCGGACCTCGTCGACTTGTTGCCATTGCGGCGCGTCGAGCGTGATCTCGCCCGAGGCGGCAGACGCGGTGACACGCTTCGCACCCGGCAGCGGCGCGTTGCGCATCGCATGGGTATCCCAATTGAACACGCTGTTGGCGTACGGCTCTTGATAGCCGTTGTGTTCGAGCTTGAGATGATGCACGTCGTGGCCCGGGGGCGGAAAGAGCGTGTAGGCCCAACTCTCGCCGAGCTTCGTGCGACCCCGGGCGTCATAGTAGCTGGCCACCTCGGCATTGCGGGCATCGATCGCGTCGAGCAGCCGGTCACGCGAGGCCAAGTCGGGTTGAATCTGATAGGCGTGATACAAGTGCGCTACCCGCGCGACCCCTTTGAGATAATCGAACTCGCGGCGCACCAGCGCCAAACGGGTCTTGATCTTGTCCGAGTTGGCCAGCTTCTCGGCCGCGGCCAGTTGCGTCTCAAGCGATTCGAGCAGACTGGGCGAATAGAAAAAGGCCAAGAACTGCGTCGGATCGTTGAGGAACTTGCGGCGCTGGCCGTAGATCGTGTGATAGGTCCAGGCCGGGTTGCGCGTGCCGAGGAACTCGGAGTACAACTCGATCGCGTGATACAGTTGGTCATAGAATTGCAACATGACCGGGGCTGATCGGCCGAACGCCGCCTCGCAGAACTCATGCACCAACTGCTTGGCTTGCATGGTGGCGGGGTCGTCGTACATGCGGTTCATCGTGTAGTAAACCGGCCCTTCGAGTCCCCACAGCGAGCCGGGCCCGTCGCGATAAATCGAGCGGATGTGATTGGTTTGCAACCGCTTCGCTTGAGTTTCGACGTAGCGCGGCGTCCGCATGGGTGTGTAGCGCGTCCCCATGTTCGGGCACCAGTTGTAGAGATAGCCGCCAAACCCGCCGGGGACTTCCGCCGCGCGCCAGGGAGCAAAGTCTTCGTCGTTCGTGCCGGTGAGCATCATCACCGTGTTGGCCGGGAATTGCTTGAACGACTTGGGGGGCTCGGCCGTCTGGATATACGACATCATCACGACTTGCTTGCCCGGGCGAGCCTTGAGCACGCGCTCGGCCAATTGCCGGTGGAACAACCACAGCTTTTCGTTCCAGTCGTTGCCGGTATGGAAGAGTTTGGTGCAGGCTTCGCACTGGCACGCGCGGAACCCGTCGGGCTGGCCGACATCGACCGCCTGATAACCGCGATCGAGATGTTCGATCATGTCTTGATAGATCAGTTCCTGCACCTCAGGGTTCGAGATACAGTACTGGGCCTGAGCGCCTCCGGAAGCGGCCCCCACGCGTTGACCGCCGATCAGGGCAAAATACTCGGGATGTGTTTGGGCGTATTTCTCGAGGGGCACTGCGCGATGGTACGTGTGCCCGCCGAAGACTTCGTCGACAATCGGATAGCGGTTGTTGGCCACGTCATAGAACCCGCCGGTCGCCGGATAGGCGGTGCTGTACTCGAGCAGCGGGATCTTGCGGACGTTCCAATCGTCCGGCACGACGATCCGCGCCGTGGCAAGAAACTCGATCGCGGGGGACTTGAGCAGGTCGACTTTGGCAGCCGCGGCGATCGACTGCGTGGGCGGCACATCGGGATACAGAAAGCGGACTCCGGCAAAGCGACGGAGGAAATCGGTCACGCCGACCGCGGTCGAGTAGCGATCCCAATGGGGTCGACGAGACCGAGCGGGCCCGGCAGCGTCGGGTGACGGATGATCGCGACCCGCAATGATCACGTCGCGACCGACGACGCGCTGCACATAGCCCCAGCCGGTGAGCGACTTCAAATCGACGCCCTGTTGCGCGGCGAACTGCGTGTTGCCGAGAAAGATGGTTGGCTTCGCGGTGTCCCGTTGCGACTCGGCGACCACGGGAACTTCGACGCCGTTGGCCGCAAACGCCGTCTGCACCAATCGCGCGGTCTGCTGCAAACATTCTGTCAGCGCCGGCGACGGCAACTCGTCAGGCACGACGATCTGATAGTCCGATTTACCGTGGTCGAGTAGCACAAGCTCGCCCGCTGCGATGGTCTGGCACGAGACCAGCAACACCAGCAACGCGAAACTCTTCCGCAAACCGTATGAGGCGAACAACGAGGCGCGCGCGGCGGGCATTCCTAGACATTCCTGTTCAAGTTACGAGTCGGTCGAGCATGTTTGGCAGCAGCGACAGTCATCCCATCTTATCAGCCGGGCGATCGCAGCGTGCGGGGTGAGGTGAATTTTCGGCGCTCTGCTTGCTGGTTCAAGATCACGGTTCGGGACGGAATCAAAATTTGGTGTGACAGTTCGACCGCGCCGCGTCATAATTCGGGCAAGGACGTTAATAGTCACCGTGGAGCGATCATGAGCGAGTCTTTGCCGCGCAGTCCCGAGCTGATGAATGCCGACGACACCGCGCTGTTGGTGATCGACGTGCAGGCGAAGCTCGTGCCGCTATTGCCTCAGGCAGGACGGTTAGTCTGGAACATCCGCCGACTGATCGATGGTGCCGAGGCGCTGGGCGTGGCGATCGGCGCGACCGAACAATATCCGCGCGGGCTCGGCGAGACGGTGCCCGAGTTGGCCGCGCGGCTGAAAGAGCGGCATGAGAAGATCACGTTCAGCTGTGGTAGCGCCGCCCCGTTGTTCGACGGCTGGCGCGAGCGTGGCCTTCACCGCGTGCTCATTGCCGGCATCGAGGCGCATGTCTGTGTGCAACAGACGGTGCTGGACTTATTGGCCAACGGGTGGCGCGTCTATTTGGCGATCGACGCGATCAGTGCGCGGCACGAGATCGACTATCGCACGGCGTTGCGGCGCATGGAGTCGGCCGGCGCGACGTTGACCACGACCGAGGCCGCGCTCTTCGAGTGGTGCCGAGTCGCCGGCACACTGCAATTCAAGCAGATTAGCAAACTGGTGCAGGAGACGTGCGAAGCGTAGTTGCATTCGACCTGATTTGATGACCCATCACGCTGTTTCTAACGGAGGGTAACGATCATGGCACGCGAACTCTCGGCGCAGAACGAACAGTATCTCGGTCAGTTGGTCCGCAGCGGAGCGTTTGCCTCGCGCGCGGCCGCGCTCAACGCCGCGGTCGAGGCGCTCAAACGCCAAGCGAGTGACGATTTGGACCTGTCGCTGGAGCGGCTCGACTCCGAGGAGACCGTCACCGCCGCAGGCGATCGCAACGGGTCGCAGCCCGTCGACGATGCTCATTGGCGACGGCTCGATCGGCTCGCCGAAGAAGTGGCCACGGTCACGACATCCTAGGCTGGCAAGGCACGTGATCGGCTCGATCTCGCTGGATCGGCTCGTTACAATGCCCGGATGAATGAGTCGCCCCCGCCGCAAAACGCGCGGCACTTGGGTCTTGAGCCCGCGTTGTTTGGCTTGCTGCTCGCGCTGATCTCGGCCGCGTTGTACGCCGTCACGAATGTTTGTCTGCGATCGAGCGTCGGTCACAACGACATTTGGGTCACCTGTCTCAAAACCGCCCCGACCGCGTTTCTTGCCGCGGGCTTGCTCTGGTTTGAACGGCGACGCCGGGCGTCGTGGGGCATTACGCCGCAAGTGATCTTGCTGCTCGCGGTCACCGGCGTGATCTCGCAGTGGTGCGGCAATGTCGCGTTTCAGATCGGCCTGCGTAAGATTGGTCTCGCCATTGGTCCGCCGATCACGTTCGGCATGCTCATGGTCAGCGGCGCGATCCTGAGCCGCGTTTGGCTGCGCGAGTCGATCACGCCGCTCGCCGCGTTGGGGATCGCCACGCTGATTGGTTCGATTGCGCTGTTGCAGTTCGGCGCGAATGCCTCAACGCCCGTACCGCAGTCGAGCGAGATTGCCGCGGTGGCCTGGACCAATGTTCTCGAAGGGGTTGGAGCCGTGTGCCTTGCCGGCTTTTCGTATGCGCTGCTCGGCTCGTCGATTCGTTGGGCGACGATGCAACGCGTGCCGCCGAATTTCTCGGTCATGATCGTCGGTCTCACCGGCCTGCTCACGCTCGGCTTCGCCAGTTGGTGGCAACTCGGTTTCGACGGGCTGCTCGCCACACCGCTCAATGAGTTCGCCGTGATGGTGACCGCGGGTGTTTGCAACACGCTGGCATTTCTGTTTCTCGCGTGGTCGCTGGAACTAGCGCCGGTCTCGCAAGTGAACGCCGTCAACTCGTCGCAGGTCGCGATGTCGTCGATCGCTGGCGTGCTGTTGTTCCACGAGCCCGGCACGTGGCAGCTAGCGGTGGGCATCCTGCTCATGGTTGCCGGCCTATGGCTGATCAACCGCCGGGAGAAGGTGCGAAGTTCATAGTGCTTGGCTGCTCCGGCTCTGAATTCGTCCTTCATCCTTTCCTTCCTTTCCCCGGGAACGAAATTCTTTCCAGAATCCTCTAAGGATTAGCCGCCTCGTTCGTCTTTACTAATGGCGGCCGAGAAGATTGACCGCGTGGAGCAACGGGCCCATGAGCGTGGAGCAGCCGCCTGAGGCGGAAAACGTGCGAGCAGAACCACCGGCCGCGACGCCCGGGGGAGGACTCGGTACGTCGACTCCAATAACCACGTTCGACGGGTTGGTAGGCCCATTGTTCCGCTATGCCCGCCGGTTGCTCGGTCGAGCCGACTTGGCCGAGGACGCTGTTCAAGAAACATTCTTGCGACTGTGGCAAGCACCGCAACAGCCCGGCGAAGGTCAATTGGCCACGTGGTTGTTTCGGGTTTGTCGCAACTGGTCGCTCGATGTGTTGCGAAAGGATGGACGCATGAGCACGCTCGCCCCGGACGAGAACCTCGCCTCGTCGGCCGATGATGATCCGACCGCTGCCATCACGCAGCACGATCAACTCTCGGCCGTGCGACGGTCGATCGAACGCCTGCCCGAGCAGCAGCAAGAAGTGTTGCGACTGCGGTTCGATGGACAATTGAGTTACGCCCAAATTGCCGAAGTGACCGGCCTATCGGTCAGTCATGTCGGCGTGATCTTGCATCAAGCGCTGACGACGTTGCGCGTGAAGTTCAAGCCGCGGGATGAGGGTAAACAGAGTTCTTAGTGCTTGGTGCTTCGTGCTTCGTTCTTCGTTCTTCCAACCAAGCACCAAGAACCAAGAACCACGAACGTATTCGAGGATTTTTCATATGACTCATTTTGATCAAAACGACCCGCGATTGACGGCGTTCGCGCTGGATGAACTGACCGGCGATGAACGAGCTGAGTTCGAGACGCACGTGGCGAGCTGCGCCGAGTGTGTGAAGTTAGTCGACGACGTTCGGCAACTCGGCGAGTTGGTGACGGCCAGTGTGCGGCAGGATGGGACAGTGCCGCAGAAGCTCACGCAGTTGCCGTTGCAAGTCGCGAGTAAAGCACCAGTGCGACGTTGGAATCGGCGGCGCGTGTTGGCGTATGCGACTGCCGCGAGTGTGATAGGCATCGGAGTGACGATCTTGCTATTCGTAAACTCTGGAAATTTACGGTCGCTTGAAACCCATATCGTTGCGAGCTTCGGTAACAAGCCGGAAGAAGTTCTGAATCAAATAACAGAGGAGGAGATTAAGCCGGCGAAAGAACTGGCATTGATTTCGACTGCTGTCTCACAATCGGTAGGTGCGCAAGGAGCGGTTTCTAATTTGCCCGCAGATGCTCGCCGAGCAGTTGGAATTCCGGTCGGCACCAATGATCCAGTACCATTAAAAGTAGACATTGGGGAAGTGAATGTATTCAAGTCTACTGGCACGCCGTACGGCGCGACTCGCCCCGCGCCAAATGCGAATTCTCCACGCCCCCCCATTGCTACTAAACCACAAGCGGGATCAGCCGTTGCTCCCACGGCTGCTCGTCCTTCGAGCATCAGCGGTCCTCAGCCGAGCATGCAGCCGAGTCCCGTTCAGCAAGTGACCTCGGCGGTACCCATGAACAAGCTGCTGGAAGAAGCAGAACGTAAAGCGTGGGCTGTTCAGCACGAGGGGCGTGAGTTTGGAGACGTTCAAGTTGTTCGCGAGGCTCCACGTCGCAACACCGAATCCTACGCTCGCATCCACGACAATCCGTTCCTCGACTCCAAAACCAACCCGCTCTCGACCTTTTCGATCGATGTCGATACCGGCTCGTACTCGAACGTCCGTCGCTTCTTAACAGGCAACCAACTGCCGCCGCCCGATGCGGTGCGGATCGAAGAACTACTCAACTATTTCAGTTACGACTACGCGCCTCCGACCGGCGAGCATCCGTTTGCCGCCCATGTCGAAGTCGCCTCGGCTCCGTGGATGCCGGCTCATCGCTTGGTGCGTGTCGGCATCAAAGGCAAAGTCGTTACTCGCGAACAACGGCCTGCCGCCAATCTCGTGTTCTTGATTGATGTCAGCGGCTCGATGTCGTCGGACAACAAGTTGCCGCTCGTCAAACAGGCTCTCAAACTGCTGGTCGAGCAACTCGACGAGAAGGACCGCGTCTCCATGGTGGTCTACGCCGGTGCCTCGGGTCTCGTGCTCGACACGACTCCGGCCTATCAAAAGGAAACGATCCTCACGGCGATCGATCGCTTGCAGTCGGGCGGCTCGACCAACGGCGGCGCGGGCATCCAACTCGCCTACGCCAAAGCGACCGAAGCCTTTATCAAAGAAGGTGTCAACCGCGTGATTCTGGCGACCGACGGCGATTTCAACGTCGGTATCACGAATCAAGGCGAGCTCACGCGACTGATCGAGAAAGAGGCCAAGAGCGGCGTGTTTCTCAGCGTGCTCGGCTTCGGCATGGGCAACTTGAAGGACGCGACTCTCGAGCAATTGGCCGACAAAGGCAACGGCACGTACGGCTACATCGACACAGTCGCCGAGGCCCGCAAGGTGTTTGTCGAGCAGGTCAACGGCACGCTGCTGACGATCGCCAAGGATGTGAAGATTCAGATTGAGTTCAACCCGGCCCAAGTCGCGTCGTACCGTTTGATCGGCTATGAGAATCGGCTATTGCGCAAAGAGGATTTCAACGACGACACCAAAGACGCTGGCGAGATCGGCGCAGGCCACACGGTCACGGCTCTGTACGAGGTGGTGCCCGTCGGCGTGAACACGCGCGGAGCGAATCCGGCAACGCCCGCGGTCGATCCGCTCAAGTACCAAACGCCCCCCACGAAACCGCAGCCCGAGGTGAAGCCGACCGACGCGGCCAACACGCTCGACGAGTTGCTCACACTGAAGCTGCGATACAAGCAGCCCGACGGCGACAAGAGCACGTTGATCGAAACGCCGATCAAAGACAGTCAGACTTCGTTCGAGCAAGCCAGCGGCGATTTCCGGTTTGCCGCTAGTGTCGCCGCGTTCGGTATGCGTTTGCGCGGTTCGGAGCATGCCGGTGACATCAGTTGGCCGCAGATCATCGACTTCGCTCGCCGTGCCACTGGCGAGGACGCGAACGGCTATCGACACGAGTTCGTCACACTCGCGGAACAAGCGGCGAAGCTGTCGGGGAAGAAGTAGGGCGGAGGTGAGTAGGTGAGTAGGTGAGTAGCCGAATGCAAAGTGCAAAGTGCAAAGTGCAAAGTGCAAAGTGGTAGGCGCGAAACCGCAAGCGAACCGCGTGCGTCAACCGCTCCGCTCGACTCTCTCAACCAAGAACCAAGCACTAGGCACCAAGAACCTCCCCCATCACCTACTCACCCCTCCTCCCTCCCCCTGCTATCACCCGTCTTCTCCCGCTTCGCTCGCTTGCCTTGCTCCGGGGGGTAGATAGCGGTAGAATTCCGGCGGTTCTCAAGGATGAGACCTTGGCGATGCTCCGCGCCCGCGCGGTGGGTCGTCGATCCTTTCCCGGCAGACGGAGCTGTTCCTCGCATGCGCGCGATCTGGAAATCATGGCCGAGTCGAGCCCGATGTCTGGTTCCCGGTTTGCCGCAGTTGTGGCACGACGGAGCTTGGTGGGCGTTAGCCTTGGCCGTGAGTGGTTCCCTGACGCTTAATCTCGCACTGCTGTCCAGTTTCGTGTGGAGTGAGTTGCTACCGACTTGGGGCGTGGTCCTGAGTTGGCTGGCGACCGCGACGGTCGGCGGTTTCGGTGTATGGTTGTCGGTTCGACAAGGTTACTGGCGTGCGAGCGCCGAGCCCGGCGAGTCGGCACCGGACGTGTTTCCCGCGGCGCAGATCGAGTATCTGCGTGGCAATTGGTATCAGGCCGAGGCGTTGTGCCGTCAGTTGCTCAAACGTGACGATCACGACGCCGAAGCGCACCTGATGATGGTCGGACTACTACGACGAACCGACCGAGTGCGGGACGCTCGGCGGCAGTTGCAGTTGCTGGCCTCTTTGGAGACGGCCGACCGCTGGGAGCACGAGATTGGCCAGGAATGGGCCCGGCTCAACGAGACTGCTGCAGACGGAAAAACCGGTACGACTGCCAACTTGGCTGTCGCCGATCCGGGCGAATCCGAGCCTCCGCTTCGTCAAGCGGCATGATCGGAACGGTTTCACGGCCTAGAGTTAGGGAAAATCGATACTTTTCAGCGGCCAACTGGCAAGCAAGTTGCACAATAGATAAGTAAGCTGTCGCCCGCGGCAGAACGTTCCCGTTCCCGACCCCGATCCACAGCGATACGAGCCCCGAGGGAGAACCAAGATGTACGAACGATTTACCGACCGTGCTCGCAAGGTGATGCAGCTGGCCAATCAAGAGGCCCAGCGCTTCAACCACGAGTACATCGGCACCGAGCACGTCCTGCTCGGGCTCATCAAGGAAGGGAGCGGCGTCGCGGCCAACGTGCTCAAGAACCTCGATGTCGATCTGCGCAAGATCCGCATGGAGGTCGAGAAGCTGGTCCAAAGCGGTCCCGACATGGTGACCATGGGCAAGCTGCCGCAAACCCCCCGTGCCAAGAAAGTCATCGAGTACTCGATGGAAGAGGCCCGCAACCTGGGTCACAACTACGTCGGCACCGAGCACATCCTGCTCGGCTTGCTCCGCGAGCAAGAAGGCGTGGCGGCTCAAGTGCTCATGAACCTCGGTCTGAAGCTGGAAGAGGTTCGCGAGGAAGTGCTCAACCTGCTCGGTCATGGCATCGAGAGCGAAGGTGGCGAGCGCAGCCCGGCCGGCGGCGGTCAGCAATCGGGCAGCCAAACGCCGAGCGAAGGTGGCGCCAAGGGTGGCAAGAGCAAGACCCCCGCGCTCGACAGCTTTGGTCGCGATCTGACCGAGCTCGCCCGGCAAAGCAAGCTCGACCCGGTGATTGGCCGTGCTCGCGAAATTGAACGAGCCGTGCAGATCCTTTGCCGCCGCACGAAGAACAATCCCGTGCTGCTCGGCGAGGCAGGCGTGGGCAAGACCGCCATTGTCGAAGGTCTCGCCCAACGCATCGTCGATGGCGACGTGCCCGAGATCATGAGCGACAAGCGGATCGTGGTGCTCGACCTAGCGATGATGGTCGCCGGCACCAAGTACCGTGGTCAGTTTGAAGAACGTATCAAAGCGGTGATGAACGAAGTGCGTCGTGCGAAGAACACGATCCTGTTCATTGACGAGTTGCACACGTTGGTCGGAGCCGGTGGTGCCGAGGGTGCCATTGACGCCAGCAACGTGCTCAAGCCGGCTTTGGCTCGGGGCGAGATTCAGTGCATCGGCGCTACGACGCTCGACGAGTACCGCAAGTACATCGAGAAGGACAGCGCCCTGGATCGTCGCTTCCAACTCATCATGGTCGAGCCGGCCACGAAGGACGAAGCGATCGAGATTCTCAAGGGTCTCAAGGACCGCTACGAAGCGCATCACCGCGTGCAAATCACCGACGATGCGATCGACGCCGCCGTCGACCTGTCGAGCCGCTACATCACCAGCCGTTGCTTGCCGGACAAGGCGATCGACGTCATCGACGAGGCCGGCGCTCGCGTCCGGCTCAAAGCGATGACCAAGCCACCCGATCTGAAAGAGATCGACGAGGAAGTCGAACGCTTGAACAAGGAAAAGGAAGAGGCGGTCGCCAATCAAGACTTTGAGAAGGCGGCGCAGCTGCGTGACTCGGCTGACAAGCTGAAGAAGAAGAAGCAGCAGATCACGCGTGACTGGCGCGACAAGAGCCGCGAGGCCGACGGCGTCGTCGATCAGGAAGTGGTGGCCGAGGTTGTCTCGAAGATGACCGGCATCCCGCTCACCCGGATGACGACCGAAGACAGCCTCCGCTTGATGGAGATGGAAAAGGATCTCCACAAGAAGGTCATCAGCCAGGACGAAGCGATCAAGGCGATCAGCAAAGCCGTGCGTCGCAGCCGCAGCGGACTCAAGGATCCGAAGCGCCCCATCGGTTGCTTCGTGTTCGCCGGTCCCACGGGCGTCGGCAAGACGTTGCTGGCCAAGGCCTTGGCCGAGTTCATGTTCGGCGATGCCGAGTCGCTCATTCAGATCGATATGAGCGAGTACATGGAGAAGCACAACGTGAGCCGCTTGATCGGCGCTCCGCCGGGCTACGTCGGCTTCGAAGAAGGTGGTCAGCTCACCGAGAAGATTCGCCGTCGTCCGTACGCGGTCGTGCTGCTCGACGAAATCGAAAAGGCCCATCCGGACGTGTTCAACATGATGCTCCAGATCATGGAAGAAGGCCGGCTTACCGACTCGTTCGGTCGCCACGTCGACTTCAAGAACACGATCTTGATTATGACCACGAACGCTGGCGCCGAAGCGATCAAGAACGAGAGCGCCTTCGGCTTCCAGAAGCAAGACGACGACGCAGGCTACGACAATATGAAGTCGCGTGTGATGGAACGGATCGAGCGCGTGTTCCGGCCCGAGTTCATCGGCCGTTGCGACGACGTGATCGTGTTCCGCCACCTGAACCAGGACAACCTGAAGCAGATCGTCGAGCTCGAAGTCTCGAAGATTCGCGAACGGCTGGCCGAGAAGGGCTTGAAGCTCGTCCTGACCGACGACGCCAAGAAGTTCCTGATCAAGAAGGGCTCGAACGTCGACTTCGGCGCTCGTCCGCTACGTCGCAGTGTCGAGAACTATGTCGAGGATCCGCTCTCGGAGCGTTTGCTCAGCGGCGAGTTCCAAGGCAAGGACACGATCCTGGTCGGCGTAACCAAGGACGACGAAGGCAAGGCCAAGCACTTGTCGTTCGAGGGTGTCGTCGGCGAGCCGGCTCCGGTCGCAGTTGAGACGACCGAGTCGACGAGCTAAGTTCGGCTCGACTCTGTTGCCCGTTGAAAACATTGAATCCCGTGGGGTCACTCGGCCTCACGGGATTTTTTATGCGCGCAGGGTATCCATCGGCGGGGCCATAGTGCGCCGATCGACTTGGTCGTGAGCGGCGATTATGGCTCGGGCACCGGCGCGACACCGACGGTGACCGTGACCGGCGTGTAAGGTCCGCCGCCAAGAGCGCCGACGGCGTTGGCCAAGTCGACGATCTCTTGCACCACGGCGTCACGCAAGATCTGCAAGCCCGCGATCATGCCGAAGACGAGAATGATCGTGGTCAAAATCATCTCCATCGAGACGATAAAGCCGTGCTCTTCTTGCCAGAAGCGTTGCGCCGCCGATTGAAGCCCAGCATCCATACGTCGACCCTCGCAAGAACGTCTGTCGAAACCGATTTCGTTACCATCGATATCGACCGACCGCGGGGCGAAAGTTTGCCGATAGCGTCGACCCGGGCAGGCGGAGGGTGATGCTAGCGCGAAAGTTTGCCGATTGGGCAAGGGACCGATGACGCTAGCAAACGTCGCCAAGAATGTGCGAGTCGATTGTCACGGGCTTACGCGTTCGGTTTGAGCAACTCGAGCGGGACGAGCCGGTTCAAGCTGCCGCTTTGAAAACCGTCGAGATCGAGCGTGACGAACTTAAAGCCCAGCCGATGCAGTTCGGCGGTCAAACCGGCGCGAACCGCGGGATCGGCGAGTTGGGCGAGGGCAGCCACGGGGGCCTCGATCCGGGCGAGATCACCGCGGTGATACCGCACGCGACATTCGCGCAGGCCGAGTTGCCGCAGATACTGCTCGGCCCGATCGACCATTGCGACGCGCTCGGGGGTCGCTTCTTCGCCATAGGCGATGCGGCTACTCAAGCATGGGCTGGCTGGCTTGTCCCAGATCGGCAGTTCCCAATGAGCCGCGAGCTGCCGCACGTCGGACTTCGTGAACCCGCACTCGACCAGCGGACTGCGGACTTCGTGATTGGCCGCCGCCTGCATGCCGGGCCGGTAGTCGCCGATGTCGTCGACGTTCGCGCCGTTGACGATCACGGCCACGCCGAGCCGCGCGGCCAGACCGGTGAGCTGGGTATACAACTCGGTCTTGCAGTGAAAGCAACGGTCCGGCGCGTTGCGGCGATAGTCGGGATTGGAGAACTCACTCGTGTCGATGACCAGGTGGCGAATGCCGATCAACTCGGCGAGCCGACGCGCTTCGTCGAGTTCCCCCTCGGCCAGACTGGCGCTAGAACCGGTGACGGCGACCGCGCGATCGCCCAAAGCCAACTGCGCCGCTTTGGCCACGACCGTACTATCGACCCCCGCCGACATCGCGACGGCGCAGCTCTCGTAACTGCCGAGCAGATCGATGAGTTGATCGCGCTTGGCGAGCAGCGGAACGGCGAGTTCAGTCATGACAGGCATGATGGTCGATGAAGTGGGGAAGGCAATTGAACCACAGAGGCGCAGAGGACACAGAGAGAAAGACCGACATTTGAACTAAATTGAAAATGGGAATGATCGAAAAGGTCGCTCTCCCGACTCGATCCCTCGTTCTTCTCTGTGTCCTCTGGGCCTCTGTGGTTCAAAGGTATTCGCCAGTGGCCGAGTTTGACTTCAGGTGATCGAGTCCTCGGCGCATGAAAAAATCCTCCACCCTAATGCCGTGGCAACACGGTTTTCGAGAGCCCGCTATTGAGTATGTGGGCACCTGGACCTCGGGTTGTGTGATCCGTCCTGATCCGAACGCCGAAGCGATCGGGAGTCGGCTGTACACGCGGCCAAGGCCTGTATCAAGCACCCCGCGGAATCTCGTATCGGCTCGACGAAAATAGGTGTCGCAGCACGAGCATGGCAGAGGATTACAGTATGGTACGCCGAGCCGTAAGTGGCGGCAAGGCGAAACTCACGCGCGAAACCGCAAGCGAGCTTCGGTGTGAGTCGACTGGAGAATCTCGATTGTCGGAACAGTGCGGTGGCTCGCTTGCGGTTTCGCGCCTCACGCGCCAATTACATCGAGCTACACCCCACTACGACGACTCGCTCGTGTCCTTGCAGACCGGCTCCATCACCTTCGTGTTCCGTTCGACGGCCAGCACCACCGTGCGCTGCTCGAGTCCGTCGATGCTGCAAGCCACGGCAGGGATCACCTGTCGGGCGTTGGGCATCGCAAAGCGAACGGTGAACGTGCCGTCGGGC
>JAEUIL010000423.1 GCA_016794255.1 Planctomycetaceae bacterium
ATGATCGAGATCAACGTCGCTCCACCTGATGGCGAGCAGCGTCCCTCGGCGAAGAGCGCACGTGTACGCCATCACCAAGAGTGCTCGCCACCAAGCGGGCGCCGCCACGCCGTGGACACCCGGCAACTTCATCTGGCCGGCAGCGTGATAAAGCAAGTCGATCTGACCGAACGCGATCGGTGTCGGTGCCCGTTGAATTTCTTTGAGCGGCTTCACCCACGGCACTCGATCGAGGATCCCGAGGGCATCGCGATTGCGTGGACCGGGAGGGCCTGCCTTCGTCAGAATCGCGTTCACCGCGCCAAGATGTTTGTTGACCGTGGCCGGCGATCGCCCCGCCATCAAACCCGACTTAAACTTGGCCAACGTGATCACGTCGATCGAGCAGAGCCGCACTTCGTCAACGAGCCGCGACCAAAGCGTCACCGCGTCCTTGTAAGCCTCAAACGTGCGCGGCCGAGCACCAACGAGATAGGTGGGCGCGTAAACGTCGAAATAGAAACGCGGCAGCGTGAGCGTGGAGCCTTCCACGGTGAACCCCAGACGGTGAAGCCGTCTCGGGTGCGGCTTTTGGAAGGCCGCGGAGACGGTGTTGAATTCAGTACGTGTGCCAGTCTCAGTTAACGTCGACGGCCCGTCAAGCGAACTCCACGACAAAAACGCGACCCTATGACAACCAGTGTCATAGGGTCGGGCTGAGAGCGTACTCGGATCAACACCGTTGGAGGGCGAAAACCGCCGAGCGCGTCGCCGCGCACGGACTCTCATTCAGTGGCTGGGACCGGGATCGAACCGGTGACACATGGATTTTCAGTCCATTGCTCTACCAACTGAGCTACCCAGCCTACCCCCCGGACGTTGCCGCCGGAGATTAGAAGACTTAGTTTAACCGAAATTCGCTGGCCCACAAGCGGTCCAAAAACCTCGACCGCGCCCATTTGGGATGGGAACCGCGCGGTTGCGTTTGCGGTCAGCTCTCGTCGGGGCACGCCACTTGGTCAAACTTTGGCAACCGATCAACTTCGCGGGTGGACTGATTCACGCTCGCTCTATCGCGATTACCGGCGCAACTCCTCCAACGACCGCAATGCAAACGCCACGTGCAACGCAACGCCGATCGGCAGCGCGGCTTCGTCGACCTTGAACTTGCTGTGATGCACAAAGTGCGTCGCGCCGATTTGTTCGTTCCGCATCCCGACGCCGACGAAACAACCGGGCACTCCGGCCTCGTTGTAGAACGCGAAGTCCTCGCCACCCATCACCGGATTCACCTGCCGCACCTGCTCGGGGCCGAATAGCTCGCCGCCCACGGTGCGAACCACGTCCCAACAATGAGCGTCGTTCACCGTGGCGGGATAATCCATGTCATTCCACACCACCTCGGCCCGACAGCGATTGGCCGCGGCCACGTGCTCGGCGAGTTCTTTGACCCGCTCTTTGATGAACCGCAGCCGTTCGGTCGTCAGCGCGCGAATCGTCCCGCGAGCGGTCGCCGAGTTCGGAATGACATTAAACGCCGAGCCAGCCGCAAGAGTCGTGACACTTATCACCGCGCTGTCGAGCGGGTCGATCTCGCGCGACACGATCGATTGCAACTCGCAGATCACTTTGGCCAACGTGAGCACGGGATCGATCGTGGTTTGCGGAAACGCTGCGTGACCGCCGACGCCATGAATCGTGATTTGCAGCGATCCCACGGCAGCCATGAACGAACCGGCCCGCGAGCCGATCACGCCGGTCGGCAACTCGGGCCAGACGTGCAGTCCAAGAATGCGTTCCACGCGCGGATTCTCCAGCGCCTGGCCGTCGATCATCGCCTTACCACCGCCGCCACCCTCTTCGGCCGGTTGAAACAGCAACTTCACGGTGCCGCGCAAGCGCTCGCGCATCCCGGCCAGCAGCCGAGCCGCACCGAGCAACATCGTGGTGTGACAATCATGGCCGCAGGCGTGCATCTTGCCGGGAACTTGGCTGCGAAAATCGATGTCGGCCTCTTCCTGAATGGGCAGCGCGTCCATGTCGGCCCGCAGCGCCACGCATGGTCCCGGCTGACCGACGATCCGCCCCACCACACCGGTCGTCGCCACGGGATGATCGAACTCGATGCCCAACTCGGCGAGATGCTTGCGAACGGTCGCACTGGTCTCGAACTCTTGATAACCGAGCTCGGGCGTCTGATGCAGTTGACGACGAATGCCGATCAACCACGGCTCGATGGCCCGGGCGTCGGCGAGAATCTGTTTCGCATCCATGGCGTATCCATTGACTCCTGATGTCGATCGAAGACGTGAGCTGCCCAACCCGCTATGCCATGCCCAAGCCGTTGATCGTGCCCGACGCACCGGCGAACTGGTCGGACTCGATCCCCAAACGCTGCAGCAGCGAGACAAACAATTTACCCAGCGGCTCGTTCTTGTCCTTGGCGAAAGTCAGATGCTGGCCATGTTTGAAGCCGCCGCCGATAAGCATCAGCGGCCAATCTTTGTTCGTATGGCCATTGGCATTGCCCATGCAGGTGCCGTACAAGACCGACGTGCGGTCGAGGAGCGTCGAGCCCGCCTCGTTTACACTCTGCAAACCTTCGACGAAGCTCCGCAACGTTTGAAACTGGGCCGTCTCGATCTTCTGCAACTCAGCGATCATTTCGGGCCGATTGCCGTGATGGGTCAGCGAGTGCGTCTCGTGCGACACTTGCGGAATCTCGGTCAACACGCCGAGCGGTTGCACGAACAGACTTACGACGCGCGTCGAGTCGGTCTCCAGCGCCAGCTTGATCACGTCGAGCGTCATTCGCAAACGCGAGATGAGTTGGGCCGGTTCCTTGAGCTCGGGCGGTTGCGGCATCGCCACCTGCGGCTTCGGCCGTTGCTCCCACGACTCGGCCTGTAGCAACTGCTGCTCGAGTTCGCGAATCGACGTAAAGTATTGATCCAACCGGCGGCGATCAGCGGCAGCGGCACTCATTTCGAGTCGACGAGCGCGTTCTCGCACCGTGTCGAGCAAACTGCGGCCTGCGCGAAGATCGTTGACCCTCGCGGCAATTTCCTGGGCCGTCCCCTGCACGAACAACTTGCGATACAACGCGGCGGCGCTCGTTTCTGGCGGGATCAACACGCCCGAGCGGTTATACGACATGCTCCGATCACCCGAGTTGCTGGCGGCAATCACGAGCGAGGCAAACCGCGTTTGATTGCCGATCTGCTCGGCGGCGAATTGATCGACCGAGATCGAATTGCGAAAGCCCGCGCCGGCCGGATGCG
>JAEUIL010000436.1 GCA_016794255.1 Planctomycetaceae bacterium
CGCGTCCAGTTGCCAATATCCTCGGCAGTGCCCGCCTGACCAATGCCCTGAGTCAACAAGACTCGATCGTCAAACTCGAGTTTCGCGTTTCGATAACGGTCGACCAGCTTCGTCGCTAGCTCTGAAGATTCGATGATCTTCGTTAGATAGAGTATTGCACGGACATTAGAGATCGTTTCAGGCTTGGAGAGAACCGCCGATTCCCAATTGGCACGATGATTCGTCAGCAAGGACCAAAGTGAAAAATCGAGATTTTCATCCATCTTAGAATCGAGTACCCGCAATACCCAGTCGATATGTTTAGCCGACATTTTGCCGTGAAGAGCGTGAATTCCTTCCAGCCGTACCCGGGGGTGTTTATCGAAAAGCATGGCATCCAACGGATCATAACGTCGATAGCTCAATCGTCCGACCGCTGGCCAACCAGCAAGTGTTCGGCCTGACGCAGCTCGCATTCGATGGTCCGTCGCTTCGAGCAATGCCTCGGCCAATCGCTGTCGCGGCTTGTCGATCGTCTGATACGTTTGCAACAGATTCAACCAGTACTCACTATGTAAAGGGGACTGATTGGTCTCGACAGCTACAGCTAACGCGAGGGCCGCGTCAACCTCATCGTGATCCCGCTCCTTCAATACCCGCTTGGCCATCTGGCGGGTCCACATCTCGGGCGACTTCAACGCCTCGATCAAGTCGTCGATCGACGCATCGACCAACTTCGGCCGTTTCAGCGCGGGTTTGCCCTTGTACGTCACGCGCCAAATACGCCCGTGCGTGTGATCGCGACGCGGATCGCGAAAGTCGACTTCGCCATGTTGAATGATCGGGTTGTACCAGTCGGCGATGTAAATCGCGCCGTCGGGGCCCATTTTTACGTCGATCGGACGAAACGCCACGTGGCTCGTCTTGATCAACTCGGGCATCTCACGCGACGAGTAGCCCGAGCCATCTTCGCTGAGCTTGAAGCGACAGACGCGATGGCCACGGAAGTCGTGCGTAATGAGATCGTCTTGCCAATCGTCGGGCAGTTGTCGCCCGCTGATGATTTCCAGGCCGCAGAACTTGGGGCTGCCGGGATTCATGCCGTGCAACACACGACGCGCCCCGGGCGAGGTCGGAAACACCGCCCCAGGAAAGGCGTAGTTGATCCCCTCGCCGCCGGCGCCGTCGGTTACGAAGGTTTGGCCCCAGCGGTCGAACGCAAAGCCCCAGGGATTCACGAGCCCTTTGCAATAGACTTCGAGCCGCTCGGTCTCGGGCCGATATTGCCACACGCCGCCGCCATTCAATCGCCGCGGGCCGTAAGGCGTTTCGATATGGCTGTGGATATAAATCGACTGATTGAAATAGAGACAGCCGTCGGGCCCCCAACGCAGCGTGTGAATGATATGGTGTGTGTCTTCGGTGCCAAAGCCCGAGAGAAGCACACGGGTCTTGTCGGCCTTGCCATCGCCGTCGGTATCTTTGAGATGCAGTAACTCGGTGCTCGCGCCGACATAGCAACCGCCGTCGCCGGGTTCGATGCCGGTGGGAATGAGCAGCCCATCGGCAAACACCCGCGTCTTGTCGGCCCGGCCATCCTCGTCGGTATCCTCGAGAATAATGATCTTGTCGTTCGCGGCTTTGCCCGGCTCGATCTGCGGATAGGTCTCGCTGCTGGCCACCCACAAGCGACCGGCGGGATCGAAGTTCATCTGAATCGGCTTGGCCAAGAGTGGATCGGCCGCGTACAGATTGACCTCGAACCCCTCGGCGACCTGAAACGTCTTGCGCTCTTCCTCAGGATCGGGGACCGGGATATCGGTCAGGTTGCGCTGGGCAAACGTGGGGTGGGCAAGAACAAGCAGCAGGAGCAGGCAGTGGATATGGCGTGTCATGAGCAGGCCCGAGACAAGGGCGTGGTGAATGAGTGTTTCGTGTTTGGTGTTTCGTGTTGACAGGCAGGCCGTTAGTCCGCACGTTTCAACTCGAACTTGTGCGGCTTCGGCACTCGCAATTCAGCGATCTTGGCTTCTTGCTCGGCGATGAGCGGATCGAACTTAGGAATGTCGCTGGCGTTGTTGCCTTGCTCGTGCTTGCGGAAGCCGAACAGATACGTGATGTTCTGCGGCCGCCAGCGATGGAAATACAGCTCGTTCTTCTTG
>JAEUIL010000482.1 GCA_016794255.1 Planctomycetaceae bacterium
AGACGGATGACCCAGGCGGGCAAATCACCGGTGGCGAGTATAGCCGAGGCCATGGACAACTCAACTTTTATGGGATCGTGACTGCTCGAATCGAGCAGCCGTCAGCAAAGCTATCACCCAACCCACCCACCGTACTTTAACGTCATTTTCCTTCCTTTTAACTACGCGTCCGATTCCGCAACTCATGACAGAGACAGATGTTGCGACAACACATACGCGTGTTCCGCAAGAAAAAACGTGCTATCAACGTTTCAGTCGTGTAACATTCCCCCTGGTTTGGTCAATTATCTGCAGCCGCACACCCCGCCCCCTGCCCCGTGTTGCGGTCGACAAAAAGTTTTACAAACCAACAACTTGTCGCCATGATGGGTGACTTGTTGGTTGACATCCCGCCTTGGCTGGTCACTCAGGAGGTTCGTCGTGCCCATGTCTCGACATTCGGCTTGGCTCGTGGCTTTCGGTCTTAGCACGGTCCTTTCCTCGACATTCGGTTCCGTGGCCCTCGCCGCGTCGCCGCTGGACAAGGTACTTGCCCAGGAAAATGCCGATCGCAAGGTGCAAACCACCGCCACGATCGACGACCTTGCCTTCTTGCGTCGCGTGACGGTCGACATCATCGGCCGCATTCCCACCGACGCCGAAATCAAACAATATCAAGCCTGGTCGGCCGGCGAGCGTCGCTCGAAAGTCGTCGACAAGCTGCTCCAGGACCAAGGCTTTGGCGATCGCTGGACGGTCTTCATGGCCGACCTGCTCCGCATTCGCAGCAACGCCGATGGTGGCTCGGCCTTGCAGGCCTGGGTTCACAAAGCAGTGACCGATGGCATGCCGTACGACCTGATGTGCCAACAGCTCATCACCGCCTCGGGCAAGGCGAACAAAATCCCCGAAGTTGGCTTCGTGCTCAACGACCAAGCCGACGCCATGGCGCTGGCCGCAGCCACCTCGCAAGTGTTCATGGGCGTCCGCATCGCGTGCGCTCAGTGCCACGACCATCCGTTCGATGTCTGGAAGCGTGAGCAGTTCTACGGCATGGCCGCGTACTTCGGGAAGCTGGGCCGGCAAGAGAGCGACTTGACGAAGGCGATTTTCACGGTCGAAAAGGCTCAAACCAGCGTGAAATGGCCCCCCGAGGGTGTCGTGCCCGAGGCCGAACGCAAGCCGATGGAACCGAAGTTCCCGTTTGAACTCGACGCCAAAGATGGCCCGCACGTGATGCGGCTCGTGTCGCTCCGCAAAGAGCAAGAAGCGGCGAAGCTCGCGG
Source organism: Planctomycetaceae bacterium (assembly GCA_016794255.1). Classification (GTDB taxonomy): domain Bacteria; phylum Planctomycetota; class Planctomycetia; order Pirellulales; family PNKZ01; genus JAEUIL01. The sequence goes on from JAEUIL010000482.1 coordinate 1,265, forward strand.
CCAACAAGAAGGACAGCATCGACGACCTGCTCGGCGGTGCGAGCGAGAAGCTCAAGAATCGCACGAACAAGTCGAAGACGAACGATCTTTTCGACGTGGCGGGCGAAGCCAAACAACAAGCCCGCGATCTTAAGGTCGACCAAGACATTTATCGTCAAAGCCAGTTGCGGCGTGAGTTGGCCGATTTGGTCACCAACCCGCGCAATCGGGCGTTCTCGCGAAATATTGTCAATCGCGTGTGGAACGATCTGCTCGGCCGTGGGTTTGTGATGCCGATCGACGACTTCAGCGAAGCCAACACGCCGAGCCATCCGCAAACGCTCGACTATCTCTCCGATGAGTTCGTGGCCGGCGGCTACGACTTGCGGAACCTGATCAAGA
>JAEUIL010000487.1 GCA_016794255.1 Planctomycetaceae bacterium
GAAGAACTGTACCTCGTGCCCAAGCATTTTGCGCTGAAAGCGATCGGGGAATTTGGGATGCTGTGCGCGTTGGTCCTGGAGAGGTTGCAAGAGGAGTTAACAAGTCCCGCTCCTTTCGCTTCCATGTACTTCGGGCATCCAGAGAACGAACCCACTACCACAGAAATACCCCCTCCCCGCCCATCGTCGAACGAAGATCGTGATCGATGGATCTACGACAAGAAGTCTGAAGGCCTGTCGTGGGCGGTGGTCACTGGGAAACTTGAACTCGAAGCACGAATCAACAAGTGGGAGCCCTTAGAACGTGACGGCGTCAGAAAGGCGTACAAGCGGTTCTGTCTTCGCCTCCGCCAGTAGCGTCCGACAACCATCCGATGGGTGGACGTCCATGGACACGCTGATTCTGTCCAATGGTCCGCTGGTTCATACGCAATATCATTCGTTCGTACTTCCTCTCAGGAGACACGAACGGTGTTCAAAGACGACGATCTCGACGTATTGCTGCCCCTTGGCGAGGTTCCTTCGCTTCTACCTCGCGGACGCGGCGGGAAGCCCGTTCATCAGAGCGCAGTTTTTCGTTGGTGCCAAACCGGTCTGAAAGGCACGCGCCTTCGATGTACCCAAGTCGCTGGCAGGCGTTGCACGACTCGCCGTTGGCTCAATGAGTTCTTTGACCGTCTGAGTGAACAAGCCGGCTTGTCCGCCGCAGAGCCCGTTTCTGCTCGCTCACCGGCAAAACGGGAGCGTGACCATCGGCAGGCCGACGCAACTCTCGATAAGGCGGGGTGGTGAAGTGCCCCCGCGTACGTCTCCCTCGGCCACCGTTCAAGTTCAGCTTGAAATATTCCCACCGGTCGATGTCCCGCCGCCGATCGCCGTCAATCTGCTGCCTGCCACTGTCCTGCCGCGTACCGATCCACGGCAACCGGCCGCCGTGCGCTCTAAGCGTCAAATGGCCGACACCTCGATTGAGGCCGGCAGGACCAACCCGGACAAGAAGGCACTCTTGCAAATGAAGGTTCTCCGCTTGATCGCGTCACAAGGCACCAATCGCGCTACCGCGAGCGAGATTGATTGCGCGTTGGAACTGTTATCCGGCAGTGCCGGAAAGCGATGTTCCGATCTGCGCAAAGCCGGCCTCGTCACGGTAGACGGAGCCCGCCGACTGACAATAAGCGGTTGTGCGGCCAATGTGCTCGTCGTTACCCGCGCCGGCAAGCAGCTACTCCAAACCGAACACTAGGCCCGTTGAGGCCAACGAAACACGGACGACAGTTGACCGTCCTATGCGTCGACAAAAAATGCCCGGCTGATGCTGGAAACATCGCCGGGCAACTCGAATCTGAAACCACGACGAATCTTATCTCCGATCACCGAACCGTGAAAGCCCACGAGGGGCACACTACCAAGTGCCACGACCCTCGTGCCCTCGCACCAACGGCTCGATTGCAGATTTGGTTTGTCGCCGAGTGTGGCCCGATACCGCCACGCCGGGTAGAGACGCCGAATGCGACGCGGGACGGCCGTGAGGCACGACCTTCGTTGGGCGTCGACCGGAGACGCCTCGCAAGCGTTTAGTTTGACGACTCGTGAACAAACCAAACCCGGGCAACGCCATCCTGCGACCCGGTGGGCGACCCACGAGACGAGCAAGCGACCCAAATCGGTTGGAATCAGACGGGAGTACGAAAGTCACCGACGGGAGATCACCCATGGCCCAAAATGGCACGGGGGGAGGTCGCCCGGAAAGGATCGCGACTTGCGCTGAATCGAGTTCTTGCAGACACAGCACGCGCAAGTTGACTGCGTATACCCCTTGAACATCGAACATCCTTGAACCCCCAGGAGACCGTGAACATGGCGAGGAAAAGTGAGGACCCCCGGAAACTTGAACCGTGGATGTGTGGGGCCAAGGGCCGGCGTAGTGGTCTGCCCTGCCGACGCCCCAAAGCTCGCGGTCGGACTCGTTGCCCTCTTCATGGCGGCGCTACTCCACGTGGTCGCGCACAACCGCAGTTCGTGCATGGTCGATATAGCAAGCATTTGAACGCCGAAGTTGCGTCCATTTTGGCCAGTCTGCTCGCCGATCCAGAACTGCTCGACTCCCGGGAAGAACTTGCGCTAATGACAATCCGCACCCAAGAGTTGTGTGCCCGGCTTTCTAGAGACGACTCTGCTGAATGGCGAAAGTCTCTGAAAGATGCCGCAAACGAGTACTCCCGCGCACTCGCGGGGAACGACGCGGACGGGGCGAAGGAACACCTTGGTACGTTATTGAAACTCGCCGAGGCCGGCGCAGCGATTGATGAGGGGTGGGAATTGCTAATCTCGACAATCGAACGGCGCGCCGCCCTGGCTCAGAAGGAATCGAAACGCATGATCGACATCCGCGCTGTATTCACGGTCGATCAAGTCGGCTACATGCTTTCGGTGATCGCAGACTCTGTGAAGCGGTATGTTGCGGACCCGGTCATCATTCAGCGAATCACGCAAGAGTTCGATGCAGCTTTCAGCGGCGGGGCCACCCCCGGCGACTGAATGAAAGAAGGCAAACATCGCGGTAAAATCAGTCATGGTTAGTCCGTGCCGTTGCGATTCATCGCCATGACACCGAAGAATTAATTGCCGCTTGCTTCCTTGGTTCGTCCCTGTGAAGCGGACCATCGCGGTCGCCCGTCACCCGTATGAACCACCCGGTTGGTTCCCGCGAAACGATCGGCTATATGAGAAATGGATTTTTTTGCTTGTTGGACCACCAAACTAGTTGTTTTCGCGTCTGGGGGCGTTTACCATCCCTTCGTGATTGTAATGCGCTCTAGGCATTTGCCCTGTTTCGGCTATCAAACAACTTCAATACGCCAGCGCATGCCCGAGGGGCACTCGCAAACGTCTGGACTTGCTTTACGGTCCTGAGTGCCGTCTGCGGCGCAGTTTTTGTGCTAGAAACTCGGGATTCTGTCTGAAACCTCTCGCGGAGATGTCGGCATGTCACGTACATGGTTCGGTTCGTTCGTCGATCGTTGGAGCCGTCTCTGGTCGATGCAGAAACCGCGGTCGGGTCGAGAGGCGTCGAACAACTTGCGCCGCCGTGGGCTGTCGTTCCAACCGCTCGAACAGCGCACCATGCTGGCGGTCTTGCCGGAGTTGGTCCGCGATATCTTTCCCGGCGCTAGTAATGCCAGCCCGGGTTTTTTCGCGGAGGTCAACGGGACGTTGTACTTCCGCGCCAGAGACGCCACGAATGGCTACGAGCTTTGGAAGAGCGACGGCAGCAGCGCGGGGACCCTACTCGTCAACGATATCAATACCGGTGCTAACAGTGCTAACCCGAAGTATCTCACGAACGTCAACGGGACGTTGTACTTCAGCGCCAATGACGGCACGAACGGCTACGAGCTCTGGAAGAGCGACGGCAGCAGCATGGGGACTGTACTTGTCCAGGATATCCGCCCCGGCGCGAGCGGTGCTAACCCGCAG
>JAEUIL010000556.1 GCA_016794255.1 Planctomycetaceae bacterium
ATCGTCCACACCGACCGGGCTCGACCATTGCTCGTGCGTCCCCTCGGCGACCTGCAAACCGTCCACCCATAGCTGATACTTGCCCGGCTTCAGGCCTTTCACGGCCAACACGCCCGAGTGGCCTGGATTGCGGAGCGCGGCGGTTGTGGGAAGCACGTTCGAGGTGAGCGTGAATTGTAAGCCGCGCTCGGACGCTTGCACATCGGCCAGTTTGGTGCCCGCGGTTTGTAACGCTTTGCCTTGAGCCTCGAGTTCCACATGCCAGCCGCTGGGCGCGAACTGTAACTCGTTTTCGAGCATGCCCGCGGTGACCCAATAGCCAAGCGGCGAGAAATGCAGGCCGTTCTCGGTGAGCCGCAAGGGATTGTCGCCCGCCTGATGACGGTCGACCAAATGCTTCATGTCCATCCACAGATGATCGCGATTGCCGGTGGCTTCGTGCATGGCCGAGACGTAATGCCAGAGGTTCTTATTGGCTGCCTCGGGATCGGGGAGCGGGGCGGGCTGCTGTTCGATGCGGAACGGCGCGATAACGGCGATACGCGGCTTGTGAGTAGACAGATCTTTCAACAGCTTTTGAAACTGCTCATCGAACGCGGACAAACCGGCATCGCCTGCAAACGACTCGTTGAGTCCGTACGACAGAAAGATCACGGTCGGCTTAAGTGCCTCGACGTGCTCGATCAACAGCTTGTAACCGTCGGCCGGGGTGCCGAAGCCGGCGCGAGCTTCGCCCCAGACGGTGTCGCCGCTCCAGCCAAGATTGCGGAATTGGATGTTGCGGCCTGGATAACGACTCGTGAGCATCGTCTCCCAATAGCCGTACCGCTGCTCGCGTTCGATCATCGTCGAACCGATCAGCGCGACACGGTCGCCGTCTTTCAGTTCCAGCGTTTCAGCGCGAGTGGCAAGAGGCAGGAAAACGAGCGACCACACGAGGGCGGCGAGACAAACGCGATGCATGGCACATCCGAAGGACAGCAGGGCGGAATCATTCGAGACGCCTATCGTAGTCCCGTGAATCAAGACGGGCAACAGAAACGAGGGGCCCGGTGCGATCGAGTGATTTGCGACAAACATCTTCCGTAGGACGGGTCTCCAGTCCCGTCCAGGCCCTTTCGCAGATACACGGACGGGACTGGAGACCCGTCCTACGGAAGACAATGGACCGTGCCCGCTCACCGTCCCGCGGCCAGCGGCTGGGTCGACCGCAGGTACGCGAACAAATCACGCACTTGCTGTTCGGTGTAGTCTTTCAAAATCCCCTCGGGCATGATCGAACGCGGCACAGCCGAGAGCTCTTCGATGTCGCTGCGCTGCAAGATCGTGGTTTGACCGTCGACGCTGCGCAACACGACGACCCGGGCATCCTGTTCGGCGATGAAGCCGTTGAGCGTGCGACCGTCGTTCGTGATGACGATGTAATTCTCGTAACCCTCGCGAATCTGCGCGCTCGGATTGACCACGTTCACGAGCATCACGTGCAGATCGTCACGTTTAAAACTGGTGAGATCGGGCCCGATGCGCCCCCCTTCGTTGAACAACACATGGCACTTGCCACAGTTGGCTTGATACAGCTTGCGGCCGTTGTACGGATTGCCCGACGAGGCGGCGATTGTGGCTTTGAACTTCTCGACTAAGGCATACAACTCGGCCGAGGTGGCCCCTTGGATCTCGCCAAAGTGCTTCTTCACGAGCGCCGCGATCCGCTCGTCGCGATGGAACAGAATTTTGCGGAGCAAGTCCTGCGAGATCGTGCGCGGCTCGATCGTGCCGGCGTCGACCGCTTCGAGCAAGTCGCGCGACCAGGCCTTGCGACTCGACAGCAACGACTGTGCCACGTCCCGCAACTCGATCGGCAATTGATTGTGCAGCCCGACGATCGACCGGCCGATCTGCGGATCGTCGAACGCTTGCAGCGAACTAATCGCCGTGGCTCGCACGTCCACGTCATCATTCGAGCCCGCCAGCTTCAAGATCTCCGCGACCACCGGATTCTGACCGATCTCGCTAAGGATCTGAATGTATTGCAGGCGTTCGCTCTTCTTGCCTTTCGGATTGGCGACGGTCTGCAGCGCTTCGGCGACCGCGGCCGAGTCATTCTGCCGCAATCGCAAGGCGACCGAACCGCCGCCGACTTTGCCCAACGCGGCGATCAACTCGTCGGGTAGCCCGGTTAGCGAACGCCCCTCGTACGCCTTTTCAAACCCCTTGAGCAAAAGTTCGGCCGAGGCGGCATCAGGCGATTGCTCAAGCAGCTTGGCACACGCGAGCAAGTCTTGCCGCGAACCTGAGGCGGCAAACCGACGCATCGTCCGTTCGAGCAAGTGACCGCTTACGAGCGGTCGTTGCCATAGCTCGCGTTCGGCCAGCAGACCGACGACCCGGTCGCGATCGCTGCCGGCTTTCGACTCGATCGCCCACCAGAGCAAATTCGGCACGAAGACATCTTGCGCGTCGACATCATGCGTGAGCAGTTGACGCACGATGGGCAGCGCGTCGGCAGCGGGTAAACGTCGCGCCGAGGCGGCGAGTTGCGAACGCACTTCGACCTGCGGCTCATCACGGGCGATTCGTTCCAGCTTCTTCGCCACTTCGCTCGTTACTTGACCGTTGTCGCACGCCAACTCGACGGTCCAGCGGCGCACGTCGGTCTCGGCATGATCGAGCGCGGCAAGTGTGGTGGCCTCGTCGAGAGCGCCGAGTTGATACGCGGCCCACAGCACGTTCAACGCCTTGGTGCCGGACAACTGCTTCAACTGTGTCGTCAATTGCGAACCGAGTTGCGGCTCACGGCGATCAGCGAGCACGACCAACGTAGTTTCACGGAACCATTTGTTCGGGTGATTCAACAGATCGAGCAATTCGGCCGTCGATTTTTGCGTGAGGTCGAACGGCGCGAGTCCCTTCGCCCCCTTGGCCGAGATACGCCACACACGGCCTCGTTCACGATCGATCCGTCCCTGATAGTGGCTCGCGTGATCGATGCGCTGTTCGTACAAGTCGGCAACGTAGATGGCGCCGTCGGGTCCGACTTGAATATCGACCGGCCGACACCACGTGTCCTTGGTCGTCAGCGGGTGGTCGATGTCCTTGGTCTTGATCGACGAGCCATCGGGCGATACTTCGGAACGCACGACATGACTCTGCAACGGACCAACGCCAAACAGTTGACCGTTGTAATGAGCAGGCAACGCGCCTCCGTCATAAAAGATGAACGTGTGCGTGAAGCGAGGCACGTTGTGATGCTTGATCGCCTCGAAGTAGCCGAACGCATACGGATTGCTCAGGTCGCCGTGCTTCTCGAACCCTTTGCGATAATAGCCCCCTTGTACATAGTGAAATCCCCGCGTGTTGCCACCATTATGGCCCGAGAAGACCCGGCCTCGTTTGTCGATCTCGACACCAAAGCTGTTGCCGCCACCCTCGGCGAAGATCTCGTACTTGCGCAGCTCGGGGTGATAGCGCCAAATGCATTGCCCAAGCGAG
>JAEUIL010000562.1 GCA_016794255.1 Planctomycetaceae bacterium
AACAGCGATTATGCCGGTTGCACGTACCCGGCGAGGCCCGCGCGGCTCCTGTTCGCGGCACGGGGCGCGACGGTCGAGGCGGGGCAAGCTACGCTTCAAAACCGGCGTTTGAACTGCCGGTTGAGCCCCGATTTACCTGCGACTCGGACCCTGTGCCATGTTTCGCTCGCGCATTTTCTCTAGCCTGCTCTCGATCGCGACCATTTACACCTGCGTGTATTTGGCGCGAACGTGCGTCCTCGACAATCCTGATGTCGCGCCCGAGATTCGCGGCCTGGTGAATCAACTGTTGAAGGGTCGTCGTCACTCGTGGCAGAACACCGACTCGACCGACGGCAACCACTCTTCGAGCCACAACTCGAGCGACACGCTGCTTCCCGACCTGACCATCGATGGCAGCGACCTTGGCTCAAGTTTGACCAAGGGTCTCAAGAAGACCGCTCCCGCCCGAGCACCGTCCCCCGGCCCGGTGACGATCCACAACAACACGATCAAAGACGACGTGCCGCACACGCCGGCTGCCGAGTTGCCCAAGGTCATCAATCCGCGCGGCTCGTCGAACTAGCGGCGCGCGACGATCCGCACCGAGTCGTATTTCTGCTCTGGTGCGCTGCACCAGCTCGCAAGCAAAAGCTGCCAGCTACGCCAATCCGAGTTGCGCGGCGCGAGCGGTGCCGACGCCTCGGCTCGGGGACTCAGACGATCCCAGGCAAGTTGTTCGTCGGCAATCCAATCGCGGGCAAACTGCCGAGCGTAGCCCATGTACTCGACCCCGACGATCGTCAAGCCGGCCGCGCGACAGACCTCGGCCAAGCTCGTGGGCGTGAAGAAGTTCACATGTCGCGGCACGTCGAGCCAGCGCCACACAGCCCCGTGCTGCTTGACCCCGCGGCAGGCGTTGTTCGGCGTTTCGACGACAAGCAGTCCCCCCTCGACGAGCAGCTGGGCGGCATTGATCACAGCCCGGCGGGGATCGAGGCAATGCTCGAGCACGTGCATGATCGTGACCACCTCGAACGTTGCTGGCGTCAACTCGCTCGGCAACGACTCGGCAGTCCCGGGCAAGGCGCGTAGCCCGAGTTGAGCCACGACCTGCCGCGCCGCCAAGTCCGGCTCGACGCCGGTGACCTGAAACCCACGCTCGTCCATCCGGGCCAACAACCCGCCATTGCCGCAACCGACGTCGAGCAGGCGCGTCGCCGGGGCGACACCGTAACGGAACAGGAAGTCGGCGTTGGTCTCGTCTTTCAGCCCATGATCGGCTCGCCACGCCAGATGCAGTCGCAACCGCTCACTCCACGAACGATCGTCTACGGTCGACTGCGGCTTCAGATGCGTGTAATACTCGGACAAATCATAAAACGCCCCGAGCTCGACGGGCGACGGCCGCGGCGCGAGATAGCCCATGTCGCACGGCTTGCACCAGAGTAGCGTGTACGCATCGGCACTCGTCGGCCGACGCCAATCACCGGGGACTTGCAACCACGGCTGACCCAAGCCGCCACACATCGGGCAACCGCGGAGATTGTCGAGTCCCTGAGGAGCCCGTTGTTCGGTCAGAGTAATGCTGGTCATGAGGATGATAACGCCGCATGAGTCATCGGGGGTGAAATAGACCGTCAACAGCAACTCTACTTCGTCCCGCTCGCTCAGGCGGTGAACTAGGCTTGTGCGAGAGGTGTGATCTTCCCCTCGATCGCGGTTTGTAACGACCGTAATGATTGCCCGGGGTCACCGCTCGGCTTCGTTCCTTCTACCCGCCCACGGCCATGAATCTACGCCTGTTCATGTTGTTGACCCTGGTCGCTTCGGTGACGATCGGCTGCTTCTTGCTGACGTTTACCGGGGCGTTGATCTACGAGTACCGCGACATGCCGGGCAAGCTGGTTCAAGAAGCCCGCGGACAACTGTCGGGCGGCGCGAGCGGTACACCCAGCAAGAGCAAGGCGAAGAAGACACCTCAGCCCGTGATCGTCAAGAATCCGTACAGCGCGGATCCGGCCGAGATGCCATAACGCCGCACTAACCAAAGAACTCTTCGGCCGCATCACGCAGCAGATCACGGTCGGCGGGCTCGCCGGTCCACAACTGATACACCAGCGCCGCTTGATTGACGAACGTCGTGAGACCCCCGAGGCGCACGAAACCACGCTCTTTCACCTCGAGCATCCAGCGTGGCTCGACGGGGTTGTACGAAATGTCGGCCACGACCAACTGCGATACGCTCGGCCATTTGACCGCCAGCCGAGCGTCGAGATCGAAATGATTGAGACTCGTGGCGTGAACCACCAGGTCGGTATCGGCCGTGATCGCGTAGTCGCCGACCCAAGCCGTGGTGACAATCTCGATCGAAGTCTGTTTTCGTAACTGCTCGGCGAGCCGTTCGGCCCGTTCGAGAGTGCGATTGACGATCGTCAACTGCGCGATGCCGACCAGGATGAGCTCGCTGGCCAAAGCGGCTGCCGCGGCTCCTGCGCCGAACAGCGTGACGCGTTTGCTTTGCGGATCGGTCAGATCGCGCAGCCCGGCAAGAAATCCGCGACCGAGCATGTTGTCGCCGATCAGGTGCCCATCATCGCGGGTCGCAACATTGACCGCTCCGCAGAGTTCGGCCACGGCGGTCAGTTTCGGCAGTTCACGCACTGCAGCTTGACCGTGGGGCATCGCCAACTGACACCCGCGAAAGCCAAGAGCGGCGATACCTCGCAGAGCGTCACCGAGTTGCTCGGGGGCGACATCGCAGGTCAAAAACCGCCAGTCGAGCCCGGCTTGCTGGAATGCCCGTTCCATCATGAACTGCGTCGGATCACCCACCACGGGATGACCGAGCACGCAGACAATGTCTTGTAACGAGGAACTGGACACTCAGAAAACTCCGGGAAGAAAGACAATCAATGAACCACAGAGACGCAGAGGACACAGAGAAAGGCAGGAGTTCTTAGTTCTTGGTGCTTGGTTCGTCGTCAGAAATATCAATCAGCAACACTTGCATTTCTCTGTGTCCTCTGAGCCTCTGTGGTTCAATCGTCTGCATCCAACCACTCACCACTAGCCACCAACCACTTCCTTCCCCCCATCATATTCCTGATCGGTTCCCGCTCCAAGTTCGACTATAATATCACGCTCATGACACCGATCTATCTCGACCATAACGCGACGACTCCAGTACTGCCCGAGGTAGCACGGGCGATGCACGACGCTCTGCTCGCGGGACCGGCCAACCCAGCGAGTCAGCATCAATGGGGACGCCGCGCTCGGCAGCGGATCGAAGATGCGCGCGAGACCATCGGCCGATTGATCGGCGCTCAGGTCGATCGATTCGATGGTGACCGACTCATTTTCACCAGCGGCGGCACCGAGTCGAACCATCTCGCACTGCTCGGTTTGGTCGGCGAGCCACCGGGCCATGTGATCGCGTCGGCGATCGAGCATCCATCCGTGGGGGGTGTGCTCGAACAGCTCGTCGAACGTGGGTTTGTCGTCGATCGGTTGCCGGTCAATCGCCACGGAGTCGTCGAAGTCGAACGGCTCGACGATCTGCTTCGGCCTGAGACGCGGTTGGTCACCGTGATGCTGGCGAACAACGAGACCGGCGTGCTGCAACCTGTGGCAGAGGTGGTCCGCAAATGCTCGCCCCGCGGCATCTTGGTGCATACCGACGCGGTGCAAGTCGCCGGCAAGTTGCCAGTCCATTTCGAGTCGCTTGGCGTGGCGGCGATGACCCTGGCGGCTCACAAACTTCACGGGCCGGTCGGTGTCGGGGCGCTCGTTGTGCGTCGCGGAGTCGCGCTGCGTCCGTTGTTCAGCGGCGGTTTTCAACAAGCCGGTCTGCGGCCGGGCACCGAGTCCGTGGCGCTTGCCGTCGGTTTCGAGGTCGCCTTGCGGCAATGGCACGAGGAGCGCGCGGCCCGACGTGAACGGCTGACCATGTTGCGCGACCGGTTCGAGGCACGGTTGCGGGCCGAGTTGTCGAACATCGTTGTTCATGGCGCGGCCGTCGAGCGGTTGCCCCACACGTCGAACATCGCATTCCCGGGTGTCGATCGCCAAGCCCTGCTGATGGCCCTCGATCTCGCCGGCGTCGCGTGTTCGACGGGCTCAGCATGTGCCAGCGGATCGAGCGAACCGTCGCCAGTGCTGCTCGCCATGGGGGTCGAACGGGGGCTGGTCGACGCCTCGCTGCGGTTCAGCGCGGGGGCGCAAACCACCCTGGCCGAGATCGACGAAGCGACCGAGCGGATCACCCGAATCTACCGTGACTTACGTGCGAAAAATCGGGGTTAAAAACCACCCTCGCCGGGTACCGGAAAGTTCGCCAAACCGCTATACTCTGGGCTGTCTGCTGGCCGGTGCGAGACGTGTCTCGACGGGGCTTTCCGAAGCTCGTTGAGAACCGTTCGGTGCGCCTCGTCGATCGACCAGCAATTCGTTGGACGGAACCGCCGTGGTCAGCCCTGTTGTCACGATCCCGCAAGCGCTCTCGACCGAGTGGTCACTCGACTCGGCCGCGGTTCGTGCCTGCGCGCCGACTCGGCTGCGCGAGTTCATCGTGGGACCCGAGAACGCCATCGCTCGCGCGGTGATGGACGGTCTGATCGAGACGCTGCAAAGCGCGGCTGTTAACGGCGACACGAGCGACGCGTCGATCGCAACGCGCGAGTTGCCCAATTTTGAACGCTTTCAACCGCTCGTCCTTTGCGGCGCGACTGGAGCGGGCAAGTCGCTCTTCGTTCACACGCTGATTCGCGCTTGGCAAACGCTGCGACCGCGCGACACGATCACGCTCACCACCGGGAGCGACTTTGCGCGCGAGTATGTCGAGGCGATCGATCGTCGGCAGATCAATGCGTGGCGCGATTCGATGCGCGGTTCGCAGTTGCTCGTGATCGACGATGTGCTGTATTTTGCCGAGAAAAACGCGGCTCAGACCGAGTTGGTGCAAACCATCGACACGATCGCCGAGCGCGGTGGATTGACGATCTTTTTGAGTCGCACGCCGCTCGAACGAGGCCGGCATTTGCTGTCGTCGGCGCTCGTCAGTCGGTTGCAGTCGGGCGTGCTCGTCGAGTTGTGCGCGCCCGAGTTCGACACGCGCTACGAGATCCTCCGACGCTTTTGCGAGCAACGCAACGTGGCGATCACGACGGGTGCTTTGCGGTTGCTCGCTCAAGGTTTGCGCGGTCACGTGCCCGAGTTGTTCGCAGCTGTGATGGCACTCGAAGCACGTCGTGAGACACTGCAGCGCGAGAATGGACGTCGCTTGGCGAGCAGTCGTTCGCAAACGATCGACGTTGCCGAGGCGCGCGAGTATGTCGCCGAGATCGACGAAGCCAAGACGCCAAGTCTGCGCGCGATTGCGAATTACACCGCGCGACACTTTGCGCTGACGGTCACCGAGTTGAAGAGCGCATCGCGTCGTCAATCGATCGTGCAAGCGCGCGATGTCGCGATGTTCCTGGCACGACAACTGACCGCCAAGAGCTTGGACGAGATTGGCAAGTTTTTTGGCGGTCGCGATCACACGACCGTACTGCACGGATGTCGCAAGACAGAACAAATGGCCAAGACGGACTCGGCCATTCGGCAGGCTGTCGAATACGTTCAAAATGCCCTGGCGCTCGGTTAACGATCGAGCCCCTCGGGTCTCAACCCGCGAACCTAGAACCAAACGGATGTGGAAAAGCTGTTGATAGAGTGTCGATCGACTGTTGGTTGAACCACGATGTTGGCAAGCCATCGACAACCGTCGACCTCCATCGACTGAACATCGACCGTCGCTCAACAGGTTTTCCCCATCTCCCGATTCAACCTAACTCAAAATCAGCAGATGACTTATCAGCCGAGACCGACCCTCGATCGACCGTTTTCGTCGGGTCCAGGTTACGACTGCTGATTTTGAATGATTTCAATACATCAATCTAAACGTCAACACATATGGAACCCGGAAGCCCGCGATGAAAGCCACCTTCGACCGTGAGAAATTACTCACCGCATTCCAGTTAGCCGCGACCGTCGCTCCGTCGCGGAGCCCCAAGCCGATCTTGTCGAACGTCAAGCTCGAAGTCACCGCCGATCAAGCGATCGTGATGGCGACCGATCTGGAGTTGGGCGTGCGGGTCGTGGTGCCGGGCGTGCAATGCGAAGCGCCGGGGAGTTGCGTGTTGCCGATCCAACGCTTCGGTTCGATCTTGCGTGAGTCGAGCGACGCGCTGATCCGCATCGAGACCGATGGTCACGGCACGCAGGTCCGCGGGGATCGTAGCGAGTTCAAACTACCGGCGGCGAATCCGGACGAGTTTCCGGCCGTGGCTAGCTTCGCCGAAAAGAGCTACTACGAAGTGCCGGTCAAGTTGTTGCGTGAGCTGATTCGTCGCACGGTGTTTGCCACCGACAACGAGAGCAGCCGGTATGCCTTGGGTGGTGTGCTGATCGAGATGCAAGGTTCCGACATCATCGCCGTCGGCACCGACGGTCGGCGCTTGGCCAAGATGCAAGGTCAGGGCAACTCGGTTGGTGGTCATTCGACTGGCGATCAAATGACGATCATTCCGACTAAGGCGATGCAAGTCATCGAGCGGATGTTGACCGACGCCGACGAGACCGTGCAGTTGGCGGCTCGCAGTAACGACGTGCTCGTCAAGACGCCGCGAGCCACGATCTATTCTCGCTTGGTCGAAGGTCGCTTTCCACGCTGGCGGGATGTGTTTCCCAAGCGCGAAGAGGCACACAAGATCGACGTCGTGGTTGGTCCGTTCTACACGGCGGTGCGTCAGGCGCAGATCACCACCAGCGAAGAGAGCCGGGGTGTCGATTTCACGTTCGGCGATGGCAAAGTGGTGCTCTCGGCGCGAGCCGCGGACGTCGGTCAATCGCGTGTCGAGTTGCCGATCGCCTACGATGGCCCGACGATTGGCATCATGCTCGATCCGCGGTTCATTGCCGATTTCCTGCGCGTGCTCGATGCCGATCGAACGTGCACGATTGATCTCAAAGATTCCGAAGGTGCGGCCGTGTGCACGACCGACGATGGCTACGGATACGTGATCATGCCGCTGGCTCGGGACCATTAACGATTGTTTCCACTAGGTGCTGAACTCGATGGCGCGACCGATCAAACTCGGCGAAGCATTGGCAGAGTTGATCTTGCGACGCGGGTATGCCCGTGAGCAAGCACAAGCCAACTTCGCCGAGATTTGGAAGTCGGCCGCTGGCGAGATGCTGGCCAAGTACAGCCGAGTCGGTCAGGTAAAACGTGGCACGCTCGAGGTGGTGGTGGCCAACTCGGCGCTGGTGCAAGAACTGACGTTTCGCAAACAAGAACTGATCGCCAAACTGCGGCAAGAGTTGCCCCAAGAAAAGATCAACGATCTGCGGTTCCGCGTGGGACCGTTGAGTTAAGACTGTTGATAGTGTTGGAAGGTGAAGCAGAAGAGATTCAACACGGGGAACACAGAGAAACACGGAGTAAGGTAGAAGAAGAGTTTTAAAAAGAACTCACTAAGCACGAAGAACTAGGAACCTTACTCTCGTACTTCTCCGTGCTCCACCGTGTTCTCCGTGTTGAAATCTTCGTTGCCCTGCTAACGAGTTACCCAAGTCTAAAGTTTTCATCGCTCAACTAGCCCATAAGTCTTTCCTATGTCTGACGCCACTCCCGAGAACAACGAACTGCACATGCCCGAGGTCAAGAAGGTCGAGGGGGATTACACCTCGGCCCAGTTTGACCACTTGAGCGATCTCGAACACGTGCGGCAACGGCCGGCGATGTACATCGGCGACGTGAGCACGCGCGGCTTGCATCACTTGGTGTACGAAGTCGTCGACAACTCGATCGACGAAGCGATGGCCGGTCATGCCAAGCAAGTGAGCGTGACGATCAATACCGACGGTTCGGTCACGGTCGAGGACGATGGCCGTGGCATTCCGATCGACAACTTCAAGGATCTCGGCATCTCGACGCTACAAGCCGTGATGACCGTGCTCAAGTTCGGCGGCAAGTTCAAGAAAGAAGCGTATCAAACCTCGGGCGGTTTGCACGGCGTCGGTGTGACGGTCGTGAACTTTCTGAGCGAGTGGTGCGAAGTCGAAGTCGGCCGCGACGGCTATTTGTACCAACAAAGTTACGAGCGTGGCGTGGCGACGACCGAGGTTAGTCGCGTCGGTGCGACCACCAAGCGTGGCACGAAAACGACGTTCAAGCCCGACGCCGAGATCTTCTCAACCACTAAGTTCAGCGCCGATGTGCTCCGTCGTCGCTTGCAAGAGTTGGCGTTCTTGAATCGCGGGGCCACGATCGTTTTCACCGACGCACGTACCGGCGAGACCGAGACGTATCTCTACAAGCGCGGGATTATCGAGTTCATCGAGCATATCAATCGCTCGACCGAGGCGGCTCACAACGACGTGATCTACATCTCGGGTGAGGCCGACGAGGTGGGCTTTGAAGTCGCGATGCAATACAACGCCGACTACAGCGAGAACGTTTATTCGTTCGTCAACAACATCAACACGATCGAAGGTGGCACGCACGTCTCGGGCTTCCGCACGGCATTGACCCGTTGCTTGAACAACTACGGCAAGAAGGCCAATCTATTCAAAGACCTCATCCCCTCGGGCGACGACTTCCGCGAAGGTCTCGCGGCGGTCATCTCGGTACGGGTGCCGCATCCGCAATTTGAAGGTCAAACCAAAACCAAGCTCGGCAACAGCGAGGTTGAAGGGATCATCAACTCGGCCGTCGGCGACTTCTTGAACAAGTATCTCGAAGAGAACCCGAAGAGCGCGAAGGTGATTTGCAACAAGGGCTTGTTGGCGGCCGAGGCGCGTGAGAGTGCTCGTAAAGCCCGGTTGATGGTGCGCGAGCGCAAGGGTGCTCTGGCTGGCGGCGGGTTGCCCGGCAAGCTGCGCGACTGCACGAGCAAAGACGTTGCCAAGTGCGAACTGTACCTCGTCGAAGGTGACTCGGCCGGTGGCACCGCCGAGAGCGGTCGGCTGCGCGAGTACCAGGCGATTTTGCCGCTGCGAGGCAAGATCATCAACGCCTTCAAGAGTCGTGACGACAAAGTGCTCGCGAACGAAGAAATTCGCAGCATGATTGCCGCCGTGGGGATCGGCATCGGCCTGGATGTCGACCTCAGCAAGCGACGTTACAACAAGATCGTGATCATGACCGATGCCGACGTCGACGGCTCGCATATTCGCACGCTGCTGCTGACGTTCTTCTATCGGCAGATGTTCCCATTGATCCAAGGGGGTCACGTCTTCATCGCTCAACCGCCGCTCTACAAGGTGAAGCACAAGAAGCAGACGTACTTTGTGCAGACCGAAGAAGAGATGCGCACGCAGCTATTCGACATCGGCTTGAAGGACAGCGTGTTCGACCCGGGCGATGGCCGCAAGATCACCGGCGACGAGTTGGGCAAGCTCTGTCGAATCCTGGCCGTGTTGGAAGATTCGGTCGTGGCACTCGAACGCCGCGGCATCAGTTTGCGGCAACATGCGATGCGGCACGATCCGGTGAGCAATCGGCTGCCGGTGTATCACGTCTTCTTGGGCTCGCAGGAAGAATGGTTCTTTACCCGCGAACAGGTCGACGCATTCATCAAACAGCACGAGACCGCGACGGGACAAGAGCTCAAGATCGACGACAAACATCACGCCGATGCCAACGGCGACGCCCAAGCTCAGACACGGTTGCACATCATCGATCTGCACGAAGTTCGCGCGATCAACCGTCAGTTGGGCGAATTGCAAACCGCCGGGTTCACGCTTACCGATCTGATCCCGCAGGAGCGGACCGGCACCGAGCAATCGCGTTACTATCTGCACCGTGGCGAAAGCGAGATCGGCTTCGAGGACCTGCGTGGCTTGGTAGCCGCCGTGCGCAGTGTGGCCGAGAAGGTGCTGCACGTGACCCGGTTCAAAGGCTTGGGCGAAATGGAAGCCGAGGAGCTACGCGACACCACGCTCGATCCGGTGAACCGGACGCTGTTGCAGGTGCGGATGGAAGACCTGCAAGCGGCCGACGAGATGTTCCGCATCCTGATGG